>CANCPC010000001.1 GCA_947379965.1 Flavobacteriaceae bacterium
GCCGTAATGTTTAAGAGAAACGAAAACCAATAATTATAAAAAACCAAATAATATAAGTTCAAAATAAGTAAAGAGGCAAGAAGGCCAATGAATTGAAATCTCATTATTGAATTATTCTTGTAATATTTTGAAATTTCAAAAATCAATACAAGTGATATAGTACAATTTATAATGTGTAAATTTTCAAACATTTAATTTAGGTTCTATTTAATGGCAATAAAAACTCAAAAATACAATTATAATTTAATTGAAATGAAATGGCCCTAAACTTTTATATTGTATGCCAATTTTACTATAGAACTTGAAAAAAGAAAAAGGCACTTATTCACTTAAAAGTATTGTAAAAAAATACTAACTAAAAACCAAAATTTGTAGTAGGTCAATCATTTAAATAGTTTAGATTTAAAATCAAAACAAATCATTGATTTTATGAAGGTTATTGGTTCAATATAAAATAAAAATGACCTTAAAAATTAATTTAAAGTCATTGGTACTACTGTGACCCCGGCAGGGTTCGAACCTGCAACCTTCAGAGCCGAAATCTGAAATTCTATCCAGTTGAACTACGAAGCCATTATTTTTAGATTGTTAGACCATTTAGATTTTTAGATTTTTAGATTTCTTAGATGCTAAAATGTTTGAAATCTAAGAAGTCAAAATTGCTAAACCAACAATTTCTTAACGATTGTCGAAATAGTTTTGCCCTCAGCAGTTCCGCCTAATTGAGCGGATGCCAATCCCATTACTTTACCCATTGAAGCAATTCCCGAAGCACCTGTTTCGGAAATAATTTTTGCGATTACGACCTCTACTTCTGCTTCACTTAATTGAGCGGGTAAGAATTTCTCTATTACTGAAATTTGGGCTAATTCTGGCTCAGCCAAATCTAAACGATTTTGTTCTGTAAAAATTTTGGCACTATCCTTGCGGGTTTTTACCAATTTTTGAAGCAATTTAATTTCGTCTGTTGCCGAGATTTCTTCTTTTAACCCTGATGCTGTTTGAGCTAAAAGAATTTCTGATTTAATAGCTCTTAACGCTTCTAATGCAACGGTATCTTTGGCTCTCATAGCTGTTTTTAATTCCTCCATGATTTGTGCTGATAAACTCATATGTTTTATTGTTTATTTGTTGAATCGTTTATATGTTGAATCGTTTGCTGAAACGCTGTTTTGAAAACAATTCTTTTATTTGCTCCTTATGAAAGTTAAAAGACCCCAATTTTCTGGCGTGACTTGTAGCGAACATCTGTATTAAAGCACGACAAATTTAAAGAATTTTAATGGAATCTACAACTCATTACTTCCTGGTTGCGAGTTCAAAGTATAAAAAAACCCGAAAATTAAATTAATTTTCGGGTTAGTCAACTTAGGTTTAAATAGGTTAGTCTACATTGTCATGCAAAAAAGAATTGTTTGAACGCAATTGTAAATCATCATTGCTGTCTGTTCCGACAGATATTCTAGAATTTGCGGAGTTAGATTGCGCATTCGAAAGATCTATTCCTAATCTTTTGTAGGCTGGTTCTCTTTCTAGTTCGTCAATTTTTGAAATATTACTGTGAAATTTATAATTGAATTCTTTGAGTTTTTTTCTTCTCTCGTCTGCTCTGAATTTTAATGTTTCTTCGATTGTCATTTCCATTGGAGAAATAGAGGAGTACTCAGAAGAAGTAACTTCAACACTTTCTACTTTTTTCATGGTAATATTTAACTCTTCAGGAATCACTTGTTCTACGATTTCTTCTTGTTTGGCTTCTGAAAAAACCTGCTCTAACTCGGTAAATTCTTCTAGTGAATATCTGATAATTCCCTTATCGGTCAATTCGGTTACCGGTACAAATTGAACAGCATCATTCACTTTAATATCACGAGTTTCATTCGTCAATTCGAATATAATTGTATTTTCTTCAACTTTAGCTACTGGTTCAGTAACTGGCGCTGGGTTAAAAAGTGGCAAATCGAAAGAAAAAGCAGTTTGTTCTTGTCTTTCTGCAGTTTTGGCAGCAACTACTTCTATCGTTTTTTCTTGTTCACTTCTTGTAGTTCCTAAAAAACTTTCGATTTTTGGTGTAGTAACTTGAAAATCAATATCCTTAATTGGAGAAACTATTTCGAAAGTTACATCTAAATTTTTTATAAATTCAGACATAACCATTAATTCTTCTTTATTGATTGAAACAACTTCAGGCTCTTCAATTGTATCTTCTAACAATTCAAAAACAATTCTTTCGTTAGAACTTACAGAGGTAGATTCATTATCCAAATTAAATGCAGGAATAGCCTTTGTTGTCAAATCTAGCTCGCTTTTTTGTTCGTCACCTAGAACATGAATAATTTTATTAGGAGGTGTATTTACAATTTCATTTTGTTGTTCGATATCAAATCCAGTTGCGATAATGGTAACTGAAATCGAATCACCTAGCGATTCTTCTTCACCAACACCCATAATAATATTAGCATTATTTCCTGCTTCTGCTTGAATATAATCATTGATTTCACCTATTTCATCAATAGTGATTTCGTCAGATCCTGAAACGATGAGCAACAATACGTTTTTAGAACCTGTGATTTTATTATCATTTAATAATGGGGAATCTAAAGCTGAAATAATCGCTTCTTTCGCTCTATTTTCGCCTGACGCAACTGCAGATCCCATAATAGCCGTTCCGCTATTATACAAAACTGTTTTTGCATCTTTTAAATCGATATTTTGAGTATAGTGGTGCGTAATTACTTCGGCTATTCCTCTTGAGGCTGTTGCCAAAACTTCATCCGCTTTAGAAAAACCGGCTTTAAAACCAAGATTTCCGTATACTTCTCTTAATTTGTTATTATTGATAACAATTAAGGAATCGACTTGTTTGCGTAATTTATCAATTCCAATGAGCGCTTGCTCTTGACGAACTTTACCTTCAAACAAGAAAGGAAGGGTAACAATGCCTACTGTAAGAATATCTCTTTCTTTAGCCAATTGAGCAATTACTGGCGCAGCACCTGTTCCTGTTCCTCCACCCATTCCTGCGGTGATAAAAACCATCTTGGTATTACTATCAAGCATTTTTTCTATATCCGAAATACTCTCTATAGCAGATTGCTGACCTACATCTGGGTTTGCACCAGCACCAAGTCCTTCGGTTAAGTTAACACCTAACTGGATTTTATTAGGAACAGAACTGTTATCCAATGCTTGAGAATCAGTATTACAAACGATGAAATCAACACCTTTGATACCTTGCTTAAACATATGGTTTATGGCGTTACTTCCGCCGCCACCTACTCCTATAACTTTAATTACATTTGATTGGTTTTTTGGTAAATCAAATGAAATACTTCCAAATTCTGAGTTGCTCATCATCTTATGGTTTTTATATTTTTACTATTCTTTTTATTATTAACTTTATTCTGCGTTGTCTAAGAAATCTTTAATCTTACCTACGTATTTATCAAAAAAGGACTCTCTGATTTTTTTTTCTGTAGACTCTTCTTTTTTGATATCAATCGGCGTTTCTATTTCATTTACAGGTTCCTCAATTTCTTCCATTGGAGGCTCTGGCGCTCTGTAAATCGGTACTTTTGGTGCTTCAACTACATCTATTCTTACGGCACTTTGAGTGTTATTTTCAATGCTATTCATTACTAAACCAACCGCTGTTGCATATAAAGGACTAGATATTTCTTCATCTGAATTCCCTGCTAAATGCTCGTTTGGATATCCAATTCTAGTATCCATACCCGTAATGTATTCTACTAATTGCTTAATATGTTTCAATTGTGCTCCACCACCAGTAAGTACAATACCTGCTATTAGTTTTTTACGAGGATCCTCATGACCATAATCTTTAATCTCCGTAAAAACTTGCTCTATAATTTCGACAACACGTGCGTGTATTATTTTAGACAAATTCTTCAAAGAAATCTCTTTTGGCTCTCGTCCTCTTAAACCTGGTATAGAAACAATTTCATTGTCTTTATTTTCACCTGGCCAAGCAGATCCAAATTTAACTTTCAATAATTCAGCTTGTTTTTCAATAATCGAACAACCTTCTTTAATATCATCCGTAATTACGTTGCCACCAAAAGGAATCACAGCAGTATGACGGATAATTCCATCTTTAAAAATAGCTAAATCCGTTGTTCCTCCACCAATATCAATTAATGCAACTCCTGCTTCTTTTTCTTCTTGACTTAAAACCGCATCCGCCGAAGCTAATGGTTCCAAAGTCAATCCTGATAATTCAATTCCCGAACTTTGGATACATCTCCCTACATTTCGTATTGAAGCGGCTTGCCCAACTACAACATGAAAACTAGATTCTAATCTACCACCATACATTCCTATAGGCTCTTTGATATCCGATTGCCCGTCTATTTTAAATTCTTGAGGCAAAACATGAATTATCTCTTCCCCCGGTAACATTGCTAATTTGTTCACTTGGTCAATTAAAAGCTGAATGTCATTTCCACTAATTACCTCTTCCGCACTGCTTCTAATAATATAATCACTGTGTTGAATACTACGAATATGCTGACCAGCAATACCTACAACAACATCTTTTATTTTATAACCAGACTTATTCTCGGCTTCTAAAACTGCTTGCCTAATAGATTGAATTGTTTGAGTAATATTGTTAACAACCCCTCTTGCAACCCCTAAGCTATTTGCTTTGCCTATACCTAAAATTTCTAGCTTACCGTATTCATTTTTCTTGCCTATCATTGCAACAATTTTTGTTGTCCCAATGTCTAGACCTACTGCAATATTCTCTTTTTCCATTATCGATTATTTAGTACAAACTACTTGTTGCGAAAACCTTAGATCAATTATTTTATATTTATATAACGAACTATCTAAAACTGCTTTTTGAAAAAAAGCTTTGTAATTATTGAATTTGGCTTTCATTCGTACTGTTCCACCAAAATCAATTTGATAATTAAAATTCCTATTCAGCATTTTCAAGCTCCCGTTTGGCATAATTTGAACACCAATGATATTTTTTTTCAAAAATTCATCGTCATGAATTATGCGAAATAATTCGGCTAAATTGTCGCTGTTCATCTTGCTGATTTCCCCAGAAACAAGTGGAACTCTAGCAGTAAAATTGGTCGATAACGGCATGGTATTTCCTTTATAATCAATATAAAAGGAAGCCTCTCCGTTAAAAACTCTAGCCACAGGGGTTTTTTGTTTTACTCTTGCTTTGAGCACTCCGTCTACGCTCACAAACACTTCTGCTTTCTCAATCATTTCTTGAGCATTCAGTGCTTTTTCCAATTTATTCAAATTTAATTTATCTTTACCTATACTTTTTGCTTCTCTATTATTTTCTATTAACAATTTATTAACCGTTTCCCGATTAACAAAAGGAGCGTTATCTCCTACAAAAAAAACTTCAGATTTAGTCAGTTTTCTAGTTTCATTCCGTTTTGAAGTGAATGAAAACAAAAAAACAACTAATGAAAACATCAGTAATAATCTAATGTTTGTCCAATTAATTAGTCTCATCTAACGCTTTTTTAATTGACGGAACCATTTCTCCAATATCGCCAGCTCCAATAGTTACAATAACGGTTGCATCGCTGTCTAAAATTGAAGTAATCAAATCCTGTTTTTGTATTAATTTTTTATGATAATTATTCATTTTATCCATTAACCATTGCGACGTAATTCCTTCTATTGGCAATTCACGAGCGGGATAAATATCCAGCAAAAGCACTTCATCAAATGCTGAAAGACTTATTGCAAAATCATCAGCAAAATCTTTAGTTCGGCTAAACAAATGCGGTTGAAAAACGGCCAAAACTTTTTGGTTTGGATACAATTCACGAACTGCTTGATGAACGGCATTTATTTCGGTAGGATGATGTGCATAATCATCAATATAAACTAAATTTTCATTTTTTATTTGATACGAAAATCTTCGCTTGATTCCTTTAAATGAATGCAAGGCACTAGCAATGTCTTCGTTTGGGAGGCCGAAAGTTTTCGCCATCGCCAATGCCATTAATGCATTCATTAAATTATGTTTTCCAGGTAAACCAAATTGCAAATTCAAGATGATTTCTGTTGGTGTTTGTACGTCAAATACATACTGACTATTTACAATACGAATGTTGCAAGCTGAGAAAACGGCTTCTTCGTTTACAGCACAAGTCATTCCTTTTATAGGCAACTCTTTAGTAATAAATAGATTGCTTTTATCTTTAACCTTATCTGCAAATTCAACAAATGAAGCTTCGATTGCTGATTTATCTCCATAAATATCTAAATGATCCGCATCCATAGAAGTTACGCAAGCAATATTAGGATTCAAATGCAAGAAGGAGCGATCAAACTCATCGGCTTCTACAACAGTAACCGTTTTTCCGTTTCCAATTAAATTGGAATTATAATTTTCGACAATTCCTCCAATAAAAGCAGTAACATCAACACCACTTTCAAAAAGAATATGTCCAAGTATTCCTGATGTAGTTGTTTTACCATGTGTTCCTGCAACTGCAAAACAAAATGTTTCTTTAGTAATAATCCCTAGAACTTCGGCTCTTTTCTTAACTTCATAATTGCGTTCTATAAAATAATTCCACTGCGAATGTTGTTTTGGAACTGCTGGGGTAATAATCACTAAGGTGTTTTCTACATAATAATCTGCCGGAATCAAATCTATGGCATCTTCAAAATGAATTGCAATTCCATGTTGCTGCAATTCTTTTGTTAATTGCGTTTCAGTTTTATCATAACCAGATACATTCTTACCGATGGTTTTGAAATAACGCGCCAAAGCACTCATCCCAATCCCTCCGATTCCTATAAAATAAACGTTATGTATTTGATTTAGATTCATTTTATTAATTTAACTATTTCGTCAACAATTTGTTTTGTTGCGTTTGGCAAAGCCAAATGCTTTATGTTTTTACTCAATTGTTCTTGCTTCCCTATATCCTTTAACAAAGCTTCGAAAACAAGACTAAATTCCGATTCAAGTTCACTTTCTTTTATCATAATCGCCCCTTTTTGATCGACCACTGATTTGGCATTTTTGGTTTGATGATCTTCGGCTACGTTTGGCGACGGAATAAAAATTACTGGTTTACCAACAATACACAATTCAGAAACAGAAGAAGCTCCCGATCGAGAAATCACGATATCGGCAGCTGCATAAACCAAATCCATTCGGTCAATAAAAGCTGAAATCTGTACATTTTCTGAATTATATTTTTTATATTCATCGATATACAACTTACCACATTGCCAAATAATTTGAATATTATGCTTTTCAAAAGAGGCTAATTCTTTTTCTACTAATTGATTAATTCTTCTTGCACCAAGGCTTCCACCAAGAATTAATACCGTTTTTTTAGAAGCATCTAAATTAAAATATTGAATCGATTCTTCTCTTTTACTTTCAATGTCAATTAAATCCTGACGAACTGGATTTCCTGTTAAAATCATTTTTTCTTTTGGAAAAAAGCGTTCTAAATTCTCGTAGGCAACACAAATTTTATTCGCTTTTTTGCTCAATAATTTATTGGTTATTCCCGGGAATGAATTTTGTTCCTGAATCACCGTCGGAATATCCAAAATATTTGCCATTTGTAATAAAGGCCCCGAGGCAAAACCACCAGTTCCTATAACCACATTCGGTTTAAAATGCTTAATTATTTTTCGAGATTTCCATAAACTATCTATCAATTTGAATGGAAACATTGCGTTTTGCATCGTCAATTTTCTTTGCAAACCAGCAATCCAAAGTCCCTTAATAGCATATCCCGCCTGAGGCACTTTTTGCATTTCCATTTTATCTTTGGCACCCACAAAAAGAAATTCGGCATCTGGGAAACGAGACTTTAATTCATTAGCAATCGCAACCGCAGGATAAATATGGCCTCCTGTTCCACCGCCACTTAATATGAATTTATACTTTGCCATTTTTTCTACTTTTTAATTATTTATTCAAAACTGCATTCATTGGATTATTTGCATTGTCTTGAATAGAATAATTTTCATCACCATTCAAATCCTCTTCGCGTTCTAATTCTAATTCCTTATCTATAAGTTTTTGAAGCGCTGCTTCTCTGATTGCTTTTTCCTGAATTTCTTCAGCGATTTCTTCGTCTTTTTTGGTTACGTTTATGATGATTCCTAAAGCAATACATGTCATCCATATCGAACTTCCTCCGCTACTTATAAGTGGCAAAGTTTGCCCAGTTACTGGCAATAATTCAACTGCTACCGCCATGTTGATCATCGCTTGAAAAATCATCGGAAATCCCAAACCAACCACTAATAATTTTCCGAATAAGGAATTCGATTTATGAGCGGCAACAATGAACCTGAAAAACAATAATAGGTATAAAAATAAAACACCCAAACCGCCTACTAATCCCCATTCTTCTACAATAATAGCATAAATAAAATCGGATGATGACTGAGGTAAAAAGTGTTTTTGCACACTTTTTCCAGGTCCAAGTCCGTAAATTCCGCCAGAAGCAATGGCTATTTTTGCTTTTTCTATTTGGTAATCATCTTCGCCAGGCTTGTTGGTTTTAAAGTTTTCGATTCGGCTTGTCCAAGTATCTACTCTACTAAAAAAGTGAGAATCCGGAAATGATTTCGCTAATAATACAAATAAAACTAGTCCTGCAATGCCTGCCCCTATTATAAACCCAATATATTTTAGAGGATATTTCCCTACGAAAGCCAACATTAAAACCATGGAAAATATTAATGCAGCTGTTGAAAAATTAGAGGGTAATATAAACATCAAGGTAACAAAAACGGGGAGCCAAAGTTCTAATAATGAGGCTTGAAAAGTAGGCTCATCTTCTTGCTTTTTAGATAAATATCGAGCTACATAAAGCATCAAAACAATAGAAGCCAATGTCGATGTTTGAAAAGTAATTCCAATAAAAGGCACTTGAATCCACCGACTGGCATTGGCACCTGCGATAACAGTTCCTTTTACCATTGTATAGGCTAATAATAGCCAAACAATAGGCAATAAAATTTTTGAGATTCCTTTATAATAATGAAATGGCACTTTATGAACCCAGTAGATAATAATAAATCCAATGAAAATATGAGCCAAATGTTTCAGTAAAAAACTCATTGTATTTCCTGTTCCGTGGTTCATGTAAGCCAAATTACTACTCGCACTAAAAACAGGCATAAACGAAAACAAGGCTAATAAAGCCACAAACGACCATATTACTCTGTCTCCTTTTAGATTGTTTATTAGTTCTTTCATTTTTATTGGGTTTTGGGTTTCGGACTTTGGGTATTAGGTCAAACAGTTAGCACCTATAACCCAAAACCTATTTTTTACAAATTCCTTACTGCTTGTTTAAATTGATTTCCTCTGTCTTCATAGTTTTGAAATAAATCGAAACTTGCGCATGCTGGCGACAATAATACGGTATCTCCTTTTTCGGTAAGATGTTGTGCCATTTTTACAGCATCAGCCATAGTATCAACTTCAACCATCATATCTACAACATTACCAAAAACGTCAATGATTTTATTATTATCAATCCCAAGACAAATAATCGCTTTTACTTTTTCGCGAACCAAAGACATCAATTCGTTGTAATCATTGCCTTTATCAACACCTCCAACTATCCATACTGTAGGGGTATTCATGCTATCTAAAGCAAAAAAAGTAGCATTGACATTCGTTGCTTTTGAATCATTAATATATTGTACATTTTGAATTTTCAACACTTTTTCTAAACGGTGTTCTACACCTTGAAAATTGGATAAACTTTCGCGAATCGTGGCATTTCTAATTTTCATCAATTTTGCTACAGAAGTTGCTGCCATCGCATTTTTCATATTATGCTTGCCTTCAAGAGCCATAGTTTCAGTTTCCATTAAGAATTCTTCTTCGTTGATGATATTTACTTCCATATTTTTATTTTTTATAAATGCTCCATTTTCGAATGTTTTTGTCAAAGAAAATGGAATTAATTGTGCTTTTGTTTTATTGATTTTGAACCAATCGGCGATCACTTCGTCATCGGCGTCGTAAATGAGGAAATCCTCCTCTGTTTGATTCATCGTTATTCTAAATTTCGAGGCAATATAATTTTCATATTTGTAATCATATCGATCTAAATGATCCGGACTTATATTTGTGATTATGGCAATGTGTGGCTTATAATCTATGATTCCGTCCAACTGAAAGCTACTTAATTCTAACACGTAAGAATCATATTTATCATCCGCAACTTGCCAGGCAAAACTCTTTCCTATATTACCTCCCAATGCCACATTCAAACCAGCCGATTTTAGCAAATGATGCGTGAGCATTGTAGTTGTCGTTTTGCCATTACTTCCTGTAATTCCAATGGTTATTGCTTTTGTAAAAGGAGCAGCAAACTCAATTTCGGAAATAACTGAAATCCCTTTGGCAACTAATTTTTTTAAAATGGGTGCTTTTTCAGGAATACCTGGGCTTTTCATAACCACATCGGCATTCAAAACCAAGTCTTCCGTATGCTTTTCTTCTTCCCAAGCAATGCCATAATTGATAAGAACTTCTTTGTAATTTTCTTTTATCTTTCCAAAATCGGACACAAATACATCATATCCTTTTTTCTTTCCAAGAATTGCAGTTCCAACCCCGCTTTCGCCACCTCCAAGAATTACGAGTCTTTTCATTTTTTTGTTAATTTGTTAATTTGTTAATTTAGTTAATCGATTAAACGAATAACCAGATAAACGAATAACCTTTTTATCTTAATTTCAAAGTAACGATTGATAATATGGCGAGCATTATGGCAACAATCCAAAAACGGGTTACAATCTTGCTTTCGTGGTAGCCTTTCTTTTGATAATGATGATGCAAAGGCGCCATCAAGAATATTCTTCGGCCTTCGCCAAAGCGTTTTTTGGTATATTTGAAAAAGCCTACTTGCATCACAACTGATAAATTTTCGACCAAAAATATTCCGCATAATAAAGGAATCAATAACTCTTTTCGAACTGCAATTGCAAGTACTGCTATAATCCCTCCTATAGTTAAACTACCCGTATCACCCATAAATACAGATGCCGGAAAGGAATTATACCAAAGAAAACCAATTAATGCTCCTACAAATGCTGCAATAAAAACGGTCATTTCTCCTGAATTTGGGATGTACATAATATTCAAATAAGTAGAGAAAATAATGTTACCCGAGACGAAAGTAAAAATCCCTAATGCCAAGACCGAAATGGCCGAGGTTCCTGCTGCTAAACCGTCAATTCCATCAGTCAAGTTTGCACCGTTTGAAACTGCTGTTATAATAAAGATAACGACCGGTATAAAAATTAACCAAGCCCATTTTTCATAGCCTTCCCCTGTCCAAGCCAAAACTTTGGCATAATCAAATTCGTTATTTTTAAAAAATGGAATTGTAGTAGCAGTAGATTTCACTTCAATTGGTCCTTGTGAAATCGTAGTTTCAGTTAGAACTCTATTAACATCACTATTACTTGCCGAAGTTCTAACAGTTACTACAGGATTAAAATACAGAACCGAACCTACAATCAACCCTAAACCTACTTGTCCGAAAACCTTAAATATCCCTTTTAAACCTTGTTTGTCTTTTTTGAAAATCTTGATATAATCATCTATAAACCCAATAGTCCCCATCCATAAAGTGGTAACAATTAATAACAAAATATAGACATTCTGTAATCTAGCAAATAACATTACCGGAATTAAAGTCGCAATAATTATAATTAATCCTCCCATTGTTGGTGTTCCTGCTTTTTCATTTTGACCTGCTAAACCAAGTTCACGAACCGTTTCACCAATTTGTTGATTGCGTAAAAAAGTAATAATTCTTTTTCCATAAATAGTAGACAACAAAAGAGAAAGCATAAATGCCAATGCCGATCTAAAAGTAATGTACTGAAAAACACCCGTTCCTGGGATATTCAACACTTTGTTTAAATATTCAAATAAATAATACAGCATATATTGTCGTTTATTTGGTTAATCTTTTATTTGTTTAAATTTTATAGGCTTTCGATTAGACGAAGAACCTATTAACCTTATTTACCTAATTGTTCTATAAATTCCTTTACTATTTTCATATCATCAAAATCATGGCGAACACCTTGAATTTCTTGATATGTTTCATGTCCTTTTCCTGCGATTAGGATAATATCATTGGGCTGCGCCAGTTGACAAGCTGTTTTTATAGCTTGCTTTCTATCGGTAATTGACAATGATTTTTTATAATTTTGAGGAGCAACACCTTGTTCCATTTCTTGAATAATAACTTCCGGATCTTCATTTCTAGGATTGTCCGAAGTCAGGATTACTTTATCGCTAAGTTCCGCTGCAATACCTGCCATAACTGGTCTTTTTGCTTTGTCTCTATTTCCGCCACAGCCGACAATAGTTATAAATTGCTCATTTTTTGTTCGGATATCATTAATCGTTTTTAATACGTTTTCAAGTGCATCGGGTGTGTGTGCATAATCTACAATTGCGGTAATATTCGAATTGGAAACAATAAACTGAAAACGTCCTGAAACACTTTCTAAATCAGACAATAATCGAAGAACTTCAAGACTTTCTATTCCTAATTGAAGGGCAGTACCATAAATTGCCAATAAATTATAAGCGTTAAAAGTCCCAATAAGTTTTACCCAGACTTCATTTCCGTTGATTTTCAACAACAATCCCGACAATTGATTTTCGAGAATTTGCGCTTTATAATCGGCATAGGATTTTAGCGCATACGTCAATTTTTTTGCTGCCGTATTTTGCAACATTACTTGTCCGTTTTTATCATCGATATTCGATAATGCAAAAGCAGTTTTTGGCAAATTGTCGAAAAACGATTTTTTTACATCTCGATATTCGGCAAAAGTGGGATGATAATCTAAATGATCGTGCGATAAATTGGTAAAAACACCACCTTCAAAATGCAATCCTTCGGTACGTTTTTGATGAATTCCATGTGAGCTCACTTCCATAAAACAATAGTCAATTCCGCTGTCAACCATTTCTTTTAAATAATGATTTATCGTTATTGAATCAGGAGTTGTATGAGTGGCTTTGTATTCTTTATCGTCAACAAGAATTTTTACTGTAGACAAAAGCCCTACTTTGAAACCTGCCTTTTTGAATAATTGATATAATAAGGAAGCAATAGTTGTTTTGCCGTTTGTACCCGTTATACCAACTAATTTTAATTTTTGCGAAGGATTTCCAAAATAATTCGCCGCCATATAAGCCAATGCTTTATTGGTGTCTTTTACTTGTACATAGGTAATCCCTTTTTTAATTGTTTCAGGAAATTCATCACAAACAATAGCTATTGCACCTTGTTCAATTGCTTTTTCAATATAATTATGTCCATCTGAAATTGTACCACGAATAGCCACAAAAACATCATTTGCACCAATATTTCTGGAATCGAAATCCATTTTATCGATAGCAATATCTGTTGAACCTTTTACGGCTTCAATAGCTACTTTGTATATTATTTCTTTTAAAATAATCATGACAATTCTAATGTTATTATTGTGTTTTTAGCTAAACTTCCACCTGGTTGTAGGGATTGTTTCTTTACCCTTCCAATACCAATTATTTTTACTTTTACTCCAAGATTTTCAAAAATAGCAATCGCATCCATTCCCGACATTCCTTTCACATCAGGAACAATTGACACTTGCTGCTTTTGAGACTTTACAAAATAAGAATCATAATCATTATCCTGAACCTGTACTTTATTGTTTATATTTTTAATTTCGTTTCTCGAAGGAGAATCGGTAAAGATCTTCTGAGCAATTTTCTTGAAAACGGGTCCAGCAACATCAGCTCCATAATAATTATTATGAGCCGTACTTGGTTTATGAACCACAACTATGCAAGAATATTTTGGATTATCAGCAGGAAAATAACCAACAAAAGAAGAAGCATAATATTTATCTGCCCCTCCATTTGTAGAATAATTGACTTGCGCTGTTCCTGTTTTTCCAGCCATAGAAAAGTCTTTCGAATATAGTTTTGAAGCAGTTCCTTTTTTGACCACATTCAACATAACCGCTTTCAATTTCTTAATCGTTTCTAGCGAACATACTTTAGGGTTTATAACTTCCTTGTCATATTTTTTTATGGTTCGGTTCCACGCTTTAATTTCTGAAACAAATTGTGGTTTTACCATTTCTCCATTATTGGCAACAGCATTATAGAATGTCAATGTTTGCAAAGGTGTAATAGAAACTCCGTAACCAAAAGCCATCCATGGAAGCGAAAGATTAGACCAACTTTTATCTGTTGGTTGCGGAACTCTAGGAATTCCTTCTCCTTTAATCGAAATTCCCAAACGTTTATTCAATCCGTATTTATTGATATGATTGACGAATTGCGAAGGATTATTTTTGTAATTATTATAAACCGCTTGGACCATCACTGTATTAGAAGACAATTCGAATCCGCGAGCTAAACTTATTTTATCATAACCACCTGCATGAGAATCTTTTACATGCTTTCCTGAATACGTAATATCTCCGCCATGGGTATCGAAAACAGCACTAGTATCAATTTTTTTATCTTCAAGCAAGTTCATCAAATCGACTAATTTATAAGTAGATCCTGGTTCGTGAGCTTCGGCAACTGCATAATTTGTTGTCTCGTAATACGTGCCGTCTTCTGCTTTTCCTAAATTAGAAATTGCTTTTATATAACCTGTTTTAGTTTCCATAACTACCACGCAACCGTGATCTGCTTGATACTCTTCTAATTGTTTTAACAAAGCATGATGGGCAATGTCTTGAACAAAAACATCAATTGTCGAAACCACATCATAGCCATCCTGAGGATCAACTTCATTCATATCACGAATAGGTTTCCATTGTCCTTTTGAAATTTTTTGTTTCAAAATCCTACCGTCTTTTCCATTCAGATAATTGCGAAAGGCCCATTCAATTCCTTTTCCATCAGACGCTCCGGTTGGCGTTTTTCTTTCGTAACCAATAGTTCTCTCGGCAATTCCTCCAATAGGGCGTTCTCTAACTGTTTCCTGTTCAACAATAATTCCACCTCTATAAGCACCTAAACTGAATAAAGGAAATCCTTTAATTTTAACAAAATCAGTATAATTCAGGTTACGGGCCACTAAATAATATCTGTTTTTATTAGCTCGAGCTTTTCTTAATTCATTAAAGTAAAAACTACTCGGTTTTCCCAAAAGCTTTCCCAGCGAATCTGATAATGGTTTTACATTTTTTTCGAAATCTTCTATTTTTGACGCAACCGCATCGAGTCGGATTTCATAATTAGGAATAGAAGTAGCTAACAAGCTTCCATCAGCTGAATATATATTCCCTTTATTAGCAGGAATTACAAAATTTCGAACGGTTCTTTCTTTGGCTAATTTTCTATAATAATCACCATTGACCCACTGAATATTTGTCAACTTTATGACAATGGCAATTGCCATCAAAAAGATGGCAAAAGCTACCAGATACATTCTGTAGGATATGTGTTTATCTTCTACTGCCATATTTTTTTGAAAAAACTTTTCTCCTCTTCTTTCTTAATTGTAATTTTTACTGGAGGAACTGTTGATGGATAAATTTTCTTTTCTACCATTTTTTCTGAAACAGTCGACTCCATTTTTAACTTCATTAATTCCGAACGTCGATCCACAAATTCCGAACGTAATTCTTTGACTTGACTTGTCAATTCATTGATTCTAAATACTTTTTGTTCAAAACGTTGCGTATTAGCAATCATAATTATGGCAAGAATGATCAAGAAAACAATAAAACGCCAGTTCTTTATTGAATCATCATCAATAAGAAAACGCGCTTTCAATATGCCATAAACTCCTTTTTTCATTCTAAATTTTTCTTTTCAGCAATTCTTAATTTGGCACTTCTTGCTCTGTTATTGATCTTTATTTCGTGATTGTCCGGAACAATTAGTTTACCAATCGTTTTAAATGGAACAGAAAAATTACCAAAAAAATCACGTTCTGGTTCCCCCTCAAACATTCCATTTTTCATAAATCTCTTTACCAATCGATCCTCAAGTGAGTGATAAGAAATAACACTTAATCTTCCTTCAGGTTTCAAAATCTCTAATGATTGCTCAAGAAACTCTTTCAAAACATCCATTTCTTGGTTGACTTCTATTCGAATGGCTTGATAAATTTGAGCCAATATTTTATTCTTCAATCGATCAGGTAAATATTTCAACAAAACTTCTTTCAATTCATCGGTGGTTTTAATCGGACGATTTTCTCTTGATTCAATAATGGTTCGTGCCAAAGCAGGGGCAATTTTCAATTCACCATAATCCAAAAAAACTCTTTTAAGGTTTGATTCATCATATTCATTTACAACCCTATAAGCATTCAGGTCATTTTTTTGACTCATTCTCATGTCCAAACCAGCATCAAAACGAGTCGAAAAACCTCTTTCAGGAACATCAAATTGATGAGATGAAACCCCTAAATCAGCTAAAATTCCATCCACATTTTTCACACCATAAAAACGCAAAAATCTTTTTATAAATCTAAAATTCTCATTGATTAGCGTAAATCTTTCATCTGGTAATGCGTTTGCCAATGCATCTTCATCTTGATCAAATGCAAATAATTGACCTTTTGGCCCTAGCCTACTTAAAATTGCTGCCGAATGTCCGCCACCACCAAAGGTTACATCAACATAAATTCCGTCCGGTTTTATATTCAAACCATCCACCGAAGCCTGAAGCAAAACCGGATTATGATATTCCATTATCGCTGTTATTTATGTTTCCCATTACCTCTTCGGCAAGGTCTGCAAAATCTACATCCTCCCCACTAATTGATTTTTCATATGAATCTTTATCCCATATTTCAACAATATTAACAGCCGATGAAAACACAACATCTTTCGAAATACTTGCAAAATTCACCAAATCTTTTGGAACCAATAATCGACCTAAAGCATCGATCTCAACTACTTTTACTCCAGCAGTAAACCTGCGGATAAAGTCATTGTTTTTCTTTACAAATCGATTGAGTTTGTTGATTTTTTCCATCATCAAATTCCATTCTTCAATAGGGTACAATTCTAAACAGGATTGAAAAACCGAACGCTTTAAAACAAAACCGTTTTGAAGTGAAGTAGCCATTTGCTTTTTTAAAGGCGATGGCAACAATAGCCTGCCTTTAGCATCAACCTTACATTCATATGTTCCAACAATTGTATTCAAGAGATAAAATTTAAATGATACAAAGCAAAAATATAAAAATAATTACCACATTTTACCACAAAATACCACTTTGTTAATAAGTTTTACCACTTGTATTCCTGAAACCCTATTTTTAGATCGTCCGAACATTAGAAGTTGTTCAAATTCTTGTTAAAAACTGTTGAATTATTAAAAAAATAAACCGTGAAGAAAAAGAATAATTTTCTGTTTTTGAAAATTGGTTTTAAAGAAATAATCAGCTAAAAAAAGAAAAACTATCAGTATTAAATCCTTATTTTTTGGAATAAGAATGATATAAATTCCTAAAATCTACCCCCAAAAATTCATTTTTATTTTTTAAACCCTATATTTGTGCAAATTCAAAATTCCGAATAAAAACGCATGGAAAAATACTATAAAAAAGAAGGAAGATACAGTTATTATGAGGCTGGAGAAGGAACTCCAATAGTTGTATTACATGGTTTAATGGGGGGATTAAGTAATTTTGATGGCGTTGCAAGCTATTTTTCAGAAAGAGGTTATAAAATCATCATTCCTGATTTGCCAATTTACACCCAAAGCTTATTAAAAACTAATGTAAAAAGTTTCGCAAAATATGTTAAAGATTTTATTACTTTCAAAGGTTTTGATAGAGTAATATTATTAGGAAATTCATTGGGTGGCCATATTGCATTGTATCATACCAAACTTTATCCAGAAAAAGTAGCAGGACTTGTATTAACAGGAAGTTCAGGACTTTACGAAAGCGCCATGGGCGATAGTTACCCTAAAAGAGGGGATTATGAATATATTAAAAGAAAAGCTCAAGATGTCTTTTATGATCCAGAAATGGCTACAAAAGAATTGGTTGACGAAGTTTACGCATCAGTAAATGATAGAATAAAATTGATAAAAACATTGACAATTGCCAAAAGTGCTATTCGTCATAATATGGCGAAAGATTTGCCAAAAATGCATGTTCAAACTTGTCTTATTTGGGGGAAAAATGACAGCGTTACCCCTCCAACTGTAGCTGAAGAATTTAGCAAATTATTACCCAATTCAACGCTTTATTGGATTGATAAATGTGGTCATGCAGCCATGATGGAGCACCCACAGGAGTTTAATCGTTTATTGGAGGATTGGTTGACACATACTCATTTGAACGCACATTAGTCTAAAAAATAGAATTCATGAAAATTTATTATGAAAATTAATACCGCCGAATTTATTATAAGCAATTCTGAAGTGGCGAAATGTCCGAAAGACTTTTTGCCAGAATATGCCTTTATAGGCCGGTCAAATGTAGGTAAATCGTCGTTGATTAATATGCTTACCAATCATAAAAATTTGGCAAAAACTTCTGGAAGACCAGGAAAAACCCAATTAATAAATCACTTTTTAATTAATAATAATTGGTTTCTTGTTGATTTACCCGGTTATGGTTATGCGAAAGTATCAAAGAAAACTAAGTCGGTTTTCCAGCAATTTATAACGGATTATTTTGAAACTCGAGAACAACTCGTTTGTGCATTTGTTTTGATTGACATTCGCCATGAAGCACAAACTATTGATATTGAATTTATGTCTTATATGGGTGAAAGTGAAATTCCTTTTTGCATAATTTTCACAAAAGCAGACAAAATTAGTAAGGTAAAAATCAATTCGCACATTGCGGCCTATAAAAAGAAAATGTTTGCTAATAATTGGGCCGAAATGCCTCATTATTTCGTTACCTCAGCAACTGAATCTACAGGAAAAGAAGATTTACTTGCTTATATCGGAGAAGTAAACGAAGAAGTCTTTAAAAATAATTCTAGTTTTTAGAAAGCTAAATGAATCCAAATAAAAATCCCAAAACTATTTTTTTTTTAGCTTTGGGATTTTTTTGATTCCCTATTTATTTTTTGACCAACTCTAATTTTTCAGCAAAATAATCACAAAAATCTTTCATAGTTGCTGCCATTTTTTCATCGCTAGTGGCACGTTCAAAAGTTTCAGTCATAGACAAAAGCGTCTGATGAAAGAAAATTTTCATTTCGTCTACTGGCATATCTTTAGTCCAAAGTTCAATGCATTTTGTAGATTTCTCTCCACTGTCCCATACAGAAAGCATAAAAGCTTTAGCTTCTTCGGAGTTTATTCCGCCTTCAATAGCTGACCAAAATAATTTTTCGGGAACGCGATTTTCGTCTAACTGAATTTGGACTTTGATTTCTGAGGTACTGTTATTCGACATTTTTGTTGGGTTTATATTTAGATTTTTCAAAAACTTCCTTGGCATTCTTCTTTAATAACTCAGGCAAAGTTACTTCATTATTTTTCATATAGGAACGAACAATTTGCCAACCTAACCAAGTTCCTACTCTTCCAGGCGATTCGTTATCGATTTCTAAATAAAATTTAGAAAAAGGCGCAGGAGTAATAAATCTCATATTTAGTTTTTGGTCGTTACTATATAACATCTCTTTTTCTAAAAAATAACGCCACATATAGCTTTCGTTTTCTTGACACCATTTAATTTGTTCTGGCGTATATCCAATCTTGTCAGAATCTGAATAATCAGTTAATAGCAAGTCTTTTAGATACAATTGTTTTCCAAAATAGATCATTTGAGCAAGAAAATTTTTCTCAGTTATAGGCGCTATTTTTTTTGTTGAAAAGTCAGAAACAATATCGGGCATAATTTGCTTTTGCTCAAAATTTTGTTTCAAATATTTGGGGAATTGGTAAAATTTATGCTCTTTCCCCAAATACAATTCAAGTGAAATAATTACCAAACTATCCGCGTAAATAACCTTATTATTATAATCCATTTCAGAGATTACGGTAATTATTTTTGGTGTTTTTGTTTCAGGAAAATAATATTTGATATGTTTAAAAAGCGTTTCGAACTCTTTTTGAACAGGTTCAAAATTGGCATACTTTTTTTGAACTTCAGTGTATAATTCTCGCCAGATTGGGTCTTTCATTTTATTTACCCATACACTGTCGTCATTTCCCGCGGGAAAAAAGAATGGAAAATCTTTTTTTAGTTTACCCAAATCTTGTGGAGGTGTTTCGAAAAAAAGTTTGTCAAAACGTGCTACTTTTATTTCGACAGCTGGAATTTGATCGACTGCCTTTTCTACTTTTGATTTTTTATTACAGGATAACACAATAATGGCTACAGTAATCAAGAAAATTATTCTCCTCATTTTATTTTTTTTAGCCCCGATAAAAGTGGAAATCCTTTTTTTTATTCTTTAAAAAAAACAAAAGATTAAAACGAATAGCGGGATAAGCTCCTTAAAATTATTATTTTTGCAAATATACAATTCCTGTAATTTAAAAACCCAAACTATTATGCCAAAAAAAAGCACACTTCAAATTGAAAAAGTAAATTCAAGTATTGTAAATTGGTTGAAATCATATGCTGAGAACGCAAAAGTGAATGGTTTTGTTGTAGGTATTTCTGGCGGAGTCGACTCGGCAGTAACTTCAACACTTTGCGCACAAACGGGATTACCAACTTTATGCGTAGAAATGCCAATACATCAGGCAGAAAGTCATGTAAGTCGAGGCCGAGAACATATAAATCAATTAAAAAATCGTTTTCCAAATGTGACTAATGTTGAAGCTGATTTGACATCGGTTTTCGAAACTTTTAAAACTGTTGTACCCGATACTGAAAATAAGGAAAAGTTACAATTGTCTTTGGCAAACACTAGAGCGCGATTAAGAATGACTACGTTGTATTATTTTGCTGGTATTCACGGGCTATTAGTTGCTGGAACAGGTAATAAAGTAGAAGATTTTGGTGTTGGATTTTTTACAAAATATGGTGATGGCGGAGTTGATTTGAGTCCGATAGCTGACTTAATGAAATCAGATGTTTATGCTTTGGGTGACTATTTAAAGATTCCAAACTCAATATTAGTAGCTTCACCAACAGATGGATTATTTGGTGATGATAGAACAGATGAAGAACAACTTGGAGCAAGTTATGATGAATTAGAATGGGCTATGCTTGAAGATGAAAAAGGAAAAATTCCAACAGATTTCACTGGAAGAGAAAAAACTGCTTTCGAAATATACAAACGTTTAAATACAATAAACAAGCATAAAATGCTAGAAATACCCGTTTATCATATCCAAAACGAGATAAAGTAGTATTTTTCTAATAAATATACCGTTTTTAAATTTTTAATTTTGTAATTTTACTAGGTAAAGAAATGTACAATTTTAAAAAAAATATTATGATAAAAGTTTGCCTCGCGGACAACCACCCCGTAGTTCACTTTGGAGTAAAGTCTTACTTTAAAGATCACAGCGAAATTTCAATTGTTGCCAATGTTGGTAACTTTTTAATGGTAAGAGACATCCTCCTGACAAAGGAAGTTGATGTTTTGATATTAGATCTAGAACTAGAAGGTCTTTCTAGTATTTTTGAGGTTAAATCCCTTTTGAAAAATTTCCCTAAAACAAAAATTGTAATTTTTAGTGATCTTTCTGAGCAAATTTATGCTCCAAACGCTATTAAAGCTGGTGTTTCAGGATTTATTTCTAAAAAAGAAAAACTAGAAACTTTAGGACAATCAATTGTAAAAGTAAATCAAGGAAAGGTTATTTTAAATGAAACTGTGAAGAAAAACCTTGCTTTAATTGCAAAACAAAACAAAAGCGGCCGTCTGTATAGAAAACTTTCGAATCGTGAGGTTGAAGTTTTACGTTATTTGAGTGACGGAAAGAAAAACAACGAAATTTCTAAAATCCTTGGTCTTAACGAAAAAACAATAAGCACATATAAATTAAGATTATTGCAAAAATTAAACGTTACCAATCTAGTAGACTTGGTTAACAAAGCGAAAACATTAGAAATAGTTTAAGTATTGCGTGACATTACTCTTCCTAATTTTTTAGAAAACGAATTGATTAATTTGTAATAATCCATAGCTAATGACATTGGCTCAATATTATCTGAACCTGGTTCTGACGATATTGAGCTTTTTAATTCTTCAATAATTTTATCTACTAAATACCATCGCATGGTAAGAATGGTTTCGGATACATATTGACTTATAGTTTCGCTTTTTGTTTTTGGATAAATATTTTGACCTTCCCAATTGTGCAGAACTACTCTTTCATCTTCCATTAAAATATCGGTTACTTCTTGAGCAAAATCAGGCTGTAAGTGCATTAAATACTTCTCAATATTAAAGGATTCGTTTTGATGATAATAATCAATTAAATTGTTAAAAATACCTCTAAATAAAGGATTCGCTAATTCAACTTCATCCTCCTGAAGGCTCAAAAATATTCTTTGATATACTTTATATTTTTTCTTTTCTATACTATTTTCAATTTCTCCTTCGGCATTTGTTTTCAAAAGGACATCTTCAAATATTTCTGTTTTATTTCCGTATAACAATAATATTTCTATTATTTTTCGCTCTAAACCATAGAGAATATCTATTTTTTTAACTTGTTCAGCAGTCTCATTTTTTACAACTTCAAAGGTTTTTTGATCTTGTTTTTGTTTTTTACCAACCTCCGACACCTCTTTTTGAATCAGTTGTGCCAATGTACTCACAAGCACTTGTTCAGAAATATCCATAATTCGAGAACATTCCTGAATATATATTTCGCGCTGAATTCTATCTGGTATTTTAGAAATACTCACCACCATATCCCGAATTAAATCGGCTTTTTTTATGGGATCATTCTTGGCATCATTCATTAATAATGACGCTTTAAATTGGATGAAATCTTTAGAGTTTTCGTCTAAATAGTTAAGCAACTCCTCATAAGGAGTTTTTCTAGCAAAACTATCTGGATCTTCACCGTCAGGGAAAGCACAAACTTTAACGTTCATCCCTTCCTCAAGAATCAAATCGATTCCTCTTACAGAAGCACGAAGTCCGGCGGCATCACCATCAAAAAGTACCGTTATGTTTTTTGTCAATCTATTGATTAATCGGATTTGATCTGGCGTGAGAGCAGTTCCTGAAGAAGCCACTACGTTTTCTATTCCGGCTTGATTAAACTGAATTACATCCGTATATCCTTCGACTAAATAACAATTATTTTGTTTGGCTATAGCTTGTTTGGCTTGAAAAATACCATATAAAACTTTACTTTTATGATAAATTTCACTTTCTGGCGAATTGAGATATTTTGCTGCTTTTTTATCATTGCCCAAAATTCTCCCTCCAAAACCTAATATTCTTCCAGACATACTTTGAATAGGAAACATTACACGACCTTTGAAACGGTCGAATGGCCGGTCTTCTTTAGGAATTGTTAAACCAGTGCTTTCTAAAAATTCTAATTTATATCCTTTTCCCAGCGCTTCTTTAGTAAATGAATCCCATACTTCGGGAGAATATCCAAGCCAAAATTTATTGATAGTTTCGGTGCTAAAACCTCTTTCTTTAAAATAAGAAAGACCGATAGCTTTACCTTCTTCTGAATGCAACAGAGATTTATGAAAATAATCTTTAGCAAATTCAGAAACTAAATACATGCTTTCGCGGACATCTGTAACGGCTTTCTCCTCGTCTGTTTGTTCGGTTTCTTCAATCTCTATATTGTATTTTTTAGCTAAATATCGGATCGCTTCAGGATAAGTAAAATGAGAATGTTCCATTAAGAAGGCAACCGAATTACCTCCTTTGCCCGAGCTAAAATCTTTCCAGATTTGTTTTACAGGCGAAACCATAAAGGACGGGGATCTTTCATCAGAAAAAGGGCTTAGCCCCTTAAAATTAGTCCCAGCTCGTTTTAATTGTACAAAATCACCAATAACCTCCTCAACTCGAGCAGTTTCGAAAACAGTATCAATGGTAGCTTTTGAAATCAATTTATAATTTTTTGAAAGCCAAAGTTACAAAGTTTAGGTTTATTAATTTGAACAAATAAAATTAAAATAGTTAGATAAAAGAAGAAAGTCATATCATCAAAATTCTAAAAATCAAATTAAAATGTAAAAGTAATAAATTAATGATTTTTAAATAGATAAAGTGCTATATTCTAAAAATATGCTTTCTTTTGTATAAGTAATCAAGATAACTAATTTATTGATCTTAAATTAAATTATTTAATAACCCTACTAAATTTTTAATATGGATCAAGAAGTCGATATTTTTCCTATAACCTCAGCCGATAAGCATGAATTTGAAGTGATTTTATCCTTCATTTCAGAAATATGCGAAGTGCCACAAGTACTAATTTCATTAATTGATTCTGAAAAAAAAATCCTCTTTTTCGGAAAAGGATTTGAAAAAAATCCAATTACAGAAAGTATTTTGGCACTGAATCAAGAAGTAATAAATACAAAAAACCATTTCACAGCTTCAAGCATAAATTGTCCTTTTTCGTTTTTTTTTGGTTTACCAATTTGCAACTCTGATAATTTAGTTATTGGCACTATTTGCATTTTAGATAATAACCCTAGGAAACTTTCATCATTTCAACTGAAGACTCTTCAACATTGTGCTAGTCAAGTTGTGACTCATTTAGAACATAAAAATCAAAACAAGAAACTCTTAAACATAATCAAGAAGAAAGAATGGCTATTTCAACAATTTATAGATAATTCTAAAGAAATTTTGTTCGAACTTAATCTTGAAGGAATATTTATTTCTGTTTCAAAAAATTTGATTCTCTTTTTAGGTCATGAAGCTGATGAACTAATAGGAAAAAACATTGCGTTATTTATTCATCCGGAAGACATAGAAATGTGTCTTAATCATTTGAATAATGTACTAGAAGTAGGAAAAAGTAAAAAAGAACTTGTTTATCGAATTTTACATAAAAACGGTCATTATGTTTGGCATTCTTCTAATTTAAAATTTTCAGAAAACGAGGGCGAATCTATTTTAATTGGAAACTGTAGAGACATAACGGAACAAATTGAGACACAACAAAAAATCCTAGAACAAAAAGAACTTTACGAAAAAATATTGGATAAAATCCCAACAGATATTGCCGTATTTGACTCTAATCACAAATATATTTATTTAAATCCATATGCAATAAAAAATGATGAACTTCGGAAATTTATCATTGGGAAAAATGATTTTGAATACGCAAAACACACTGGAAGAAATTCTATTTCAGCTGAAAACAGAAGAGTAAAATTTTTAGAGGCTGGATTATCGCAAAAGTTAATTGAGTGGGAAGAAAAATTTGATGGAATGAATGGCAAACCAACCTATCATAATCGAAAATTTAACCCGGTTTTAAATGCAGATGGTAGTCTTGATATTATGGTTGGTTTTGGTGTTGACATTACCGATATGAAGCAAAAGCAAGAAGAAATAATCAATAACAGACAACTTCTCAACAGTATTATTGAAAATGTAGCCGTTGGAATTCTAATTCAAGGACCAAATTCAGAAATAATTGAAAACAATATAGCTGCATGTGAAATGTTAGGTCTTAACCAAGACCAACTTCTTGGAAAAACTTCATACGATAAACATTGGAAAGTAATTCACCTTGACGGAACTGAATTTCAAGCAGAGGAACAACCTGTGCTTCAAGTCATCAAGCAATTAAAAGCGGTAAAAAATGTAGTAATGGGTGTGTTTCGTCCTACTACCAAAAACTTTATTTGGTTATTAGTAGATGCGGTCCCTGTATTTGATGATTTAGGATCATTGTTATATGTTGTCTGTTCTTTTAATGATATTACTGAACTTAAAAACATAGAAGATGAATTAATAATAAGCAATGAACGTTTTGCATATTCAAGCAAAGCCACATCAGATGCAATTTGGGATTGGAACATAATAACCGATGCGATTTTTGTAGGAGCCAGTTTTACGGATATTTTTGGTCATTCCTTTAAGGATAATACTGTCATGAGATCAGAGTGTTTTAGTTTGGTACATCCTGATGATAGAGCGGTTTATGATAAAAATATAATAGCTGTTTTAAATAGTAACACTGATAAATGGTCTGATGAATACCGCTACTTAAAATCAGATGGGACTTATGCAAATGTAAATGACAAAGCCATAATTATTAGAAATAGCGAAGGACTTCCCATAAGGATGATTGGTGCCATGCAAGATATTACCAATAAGAAAAAACTGGAAGATAAATTACGACAAAGTGAAGAGCGATTTAAAGGAACTTTCGAGCATTCACCAGTTGGAAAAGCCATTATGAGTATTGAAGGTTATTGGACGGAGGTCAATAATAGGAGTTGTGAAATATTGGGTTACTCTAAAGAAGAATTAAAAAAATTACGTTTTCGAGATATAAGCTTTCCAGAGGATTTAATTGAAGATTTAGAGAATAAAGAAAAATTAGATTCTGGTTTAGTGGCAAATTTTACAAGGGAAAAAAGATATATCCGAAAAGACAAATCTATAGTTTGGGTACTTTTATCTGTTTCTTTGCTACGAAATAAAAATGGGGAAATTACAGATTATCTCTCTCAAATAATTGATATAAGTGAAAAGAAAAAAATTGAAAATGAGAATAAATTATTAATCGAAGAAAACAATAGAAACAGAACAATTCAGTTAGACGAAGCAAAAGATTTGTATCGATTATTGGCTAACAATACGGTCGATTTAGTTTGCTTACATCATTTAAATACTAGCTTTCAATATGTATCTCCATCAGTTAAAAAATTAATAGGATATGAAGTTGAAGAATTAATAGGTAAATCACCAACTGATTATATTCATCCAGATGATTTGAAAGAATTTCAGGAAAGACTTACTGGTTTCATGGATTATAAAGAGGACATGACCCAGGAATTTAGATTCAGAAATGCAGAAGGTAATTATTTATGGCTTGAAATAACAGCGAATATTGTTGAAGAAAATGGAATTCCAATCGGTTTTCAATCTAGTGCGAGAGATATTACCCAAAGAAAGGAAGCCAAACAATCCGTTGAAAAAGCATTATTAAAAGAACGGGAATTAAACGAATTGCGAACCAATTTAGTATCAACTATTTCACATGAATTTCGAACACCTATTACAACTATTAGAACAAGTGCTGAGTTAATAGGCATCTATCGTGAAGGAAGTTTTAGTGGAAAAGACCAACAAATAGAAAAAAGGTTAAATACCATTACAAGTGAAATAGATCGCGTTATAGAACTAATGGATTCTGTTTTAACAATTTCTAAAGAAGATTCTGGTAAAACTAATTTTAATCCGATATCATTCGATTTAAAACAGCTTTGTCTTGATGTTGTTGAAACAAGTTATTCCAATCAAAAAGATGGTAGAAAAGTAAAATCTGAAATTCACGGAAATCATTTTAAGGTTTTTGCCGATAAAAATCTTATGGAATATTCCCTTTTTAATTTATTGAATAATGCTTTCAAATATTCTATGAATTCTGGTGATATCGTTTTAAAACTTTCAAAAACAGCAACAAATATAATTCTTCAAATTATAGATTATGGAATAGGCATACCTGATGAAGATCAACATAAACTATTTAATACATTTTTTAGAGCCAGTAACACAAATGGAATTCAAGGTACTGGATTAGGCCTTTATATCGTTAAAACATTTACAGAAAAAAATTCAGGAAGTATAAAATTAGAAAGTAAATTGGGCAAGGGAACAAAAGTAAGTTTGAAATTTGCTTTGGAAAAATAAGAAAAAAATCATGAGATTTACTGTTTAGATACACATCAAAACTCATTTCAATTCATATTTAGCATCATCAAAACACTAAGATTACTATATGAGGTATTTGTTAAAAAGTATTTTTATTCTAAAATTACTAAATCTTAATCGCCAACTTTTACTCCAAGATAAACTCAAATTTAGAGATAAAAAGAAGATAATAGAATAAATAATTTCTAAAGTAATATTTAAAAACTAAATTTACTTACTAGAATAATAAAATCCTTACTATATTGACCCCAGTTAAAACTATAAAATGTCAAATTGTATTGTAATTAAGGAAATATATATTATTTTCTTAAATAAAATATGAAAAAATCTGATCCGTTTTAGGTTAATTTTTAGTTTCGATTAACAAAAAAAAATCCATAAATTACTAATAGAAAAAACTATTTCAGTAAAAGGATCTTACTTATGAAACAGAAGAAAATACTCCTTGTAGAGGATGAAATAAATTTAAGAGAAACCATACAAGATTTACTTGAACATTATGACTATGAAGTTAAAAGTGCAGAAAATGGTCAAAAAGCTTTAGAACTATTAGATAACTGGCTTCCAGATTTAATAATAAGTGATATCATGATGCCAGTTATGGATGGTCATTCGTTTCATCAAATAATTAAAGAAACAAAAACTTTAAACCAAATACCATTTATTTTTTTGACTGCAAAAAATGATGAAAAAGAAATGGAGAAATGCCTTTTAAACGGAGCTGACCTTTTCTTAACAAAACCCTTTAAAATTGAAACATTAATAAAAATTATTCAATCAAAAATTAAAAGGTTTGATGAATTAAAAAGTGTGAATAAGAGCATTAATCCTACTGAAAGCAATTATTTTTTACATGAAATAAACACCCCACTTTTTGGAATTTTAGGATCGGTTAACCTTTTATTAAATCCTAAACATAATCTTAAAGAAAAGGAAATTGATTTTTTCTATCAAACCATTAAAACTTCAGGAAAAAGATTAGACCGAACCTTAAAAAACTCTATTTTATATGAAAATCTTAAAAATAACAATCTTGATTTTTATGAAAATTTAACTTCCGATATTGCAAATTCATTTTCTAAAGTCAAGAAAGATATTGCCGATTTTGATAAAGCACAAGCAAGAAGAATCACTTCATCTGTCGAAGAATGCGCTATCAAAATTCACAATAAATATTTGATTTTCATTCTTTTTGAATTAATAGATAATGCTTTGAAGTTTTCCAAAAACAATAAAAAGATCATTGTCACCGGAAAAAAATTTAACACTGAATTTTACGAGCTTTTAATACAAGATTTCGGAATAGGATTTAGCGAAGATGAACTCAAAGAAATCAATGTCTGCAAACAGTTCAATCGAAATCAAGAAGAGCAACAAGGGTTAGGGTTAGGTCTTTTTATGAGCAAGTCGTTTATCGAAAAAACAAATGGAGTTTTCAGCATCAATTCACAAAAAAATGTGGGCACCACAATAAAAGTATTTTTACCCTTAAAAAAAGGATAAAAAATTACTATTTTTTTCTATCAATTACATAATTTACCATCAAAATTAGAGCATCTTTAAACTCTGATTTTGGATAATGATCTAAAAGCAAAAGTGCTTCTTGTTGAAATTCAGCCATCTTTGTTTCTGCATAAAGCAAACCATTGTGAACTTTCACAAAAGCAATAACTTCTTTTACTCGTTTTTTATCTTTGTTGTGATTTTTTATCGAATTTATAACCCATGATTTCTCTTTTGAAGTACAATTATTCAAAACATGAATCAATGGCAAAGTCATTTTTTGTTCTTTAATGTCAATTCCTGTTGGTTTACCAATAGCTTCTTCACTGTAATCGAATAAATCATCTTTGATTTGAAAAGCCATTCCGATGAGTTCGCCAAATTTTCGCATATTTTCAACCTGAACCTCATCTTCAATCACCGATTTTGCACCTAAAGCGCAACATGCAGCGATAAGTGTAGCCGTTTTTTTTCGAATAATTTCATAGTAAACATCTTCAGTGATATCGAGTCTTCTGGCTTTTTCAATTTGCAGTAATTCACCTTCGCTCATTTCGCGAACAGCTACCGAAATAATCCGCAATAAATCGAAATCGCCGTTATCTATAGAAAGTAATAATCCTTTCGAAAGCAAATAATCACCAACAAGTACCGCAATTTTATTTTTCCAAAGCGCATTAATTGAGAAAAATCCTCTTCGGCGGTTACTGTCATCTACCACATCATCATGAACCAAAGTTGCGGTGTGAATTAGCTCAATAACACAAGCTCCGCGATAGGTTCTTTCGTTTACAATTCCTTCGGAAATCATTTTTGCCGTTAGAAAAACAAACATTGGGCGCATTTGTTTCCCTTTTCTATTAACGATATAATAAGTGATTCTATTCAATAAAGCCACTTTTGAAGTCATCGATTCATAGAACTTTTTTTCAAAAAGTTCCATCTCGCTAAAAATGGGCTGTTTTATTTGAGAAGTAATGTTCATATAGTTATCAAATATACGCTATTAGCACTCAACACTACAAATCCTTTCATCCTTTTTATTCTAATAAAAATAAAATTTATGCTTCTTTATTGGCTAATTGACCACAAGCAGCATCAATATCTTTACCACGACTTCGGCGCACTTTTACGACAATACCACTTGCTTCAAGCGCGTTGATATACGCATTGATACTTTCTTCCGAAGCTTGTTGAAATTCTCCGTCGTCTATCGGATTATATTCAATCAAATTAACTTTACAAGGAACATATTTACAAAATTTGACTAAAGCATCCACCGAGGCTTTATCATCATTTATCCCTTTCCAAACTACATATTCAAAGGAAATCTTGCTTTTGGTTTTTCTGTACCAATATTCTAATGATTCTCTCAAATCTGCCAAAGGGAAGTTTTCGCTAAACGGCATAATTCTAGAACGGATTTCATCAATTGCGGAATGCAAAGAAACCGCCAAATTGAATTTAACTTCATCATCCGCAAGTTTTTTAATCATTTTTGGCACACCCGAAGTCGAAACCGTAATTCGTTTTGGTGACATTCCCAAACCTTCGTTTGAAGTTATCATTTCAATCGCTTTCAAAACATTACCGTAATTCATGAGCGGTTCGCCCATTCCCATAAAAACAATGTTTGACAAAGGGCGATTGTAATACAATTTACTTTCCCTGTCTATTGCAATTACTTGGTCATAGATTTCTCCAGGTTCCAAATTTCGCATTCTTTTTAAACGTGCTGTAGCGCAAAAATTACAATCCAAACTGCAACCTACTTGGCTAGAAACACAAGCAGTTGTTCTGGTATTTGTTGGAATCAAAACGCTTTCTACCACCAAACCATCGTGCAAACGAACCGCATTTTTCACCGTTCCGTCTTCACTACGTTGCATGGTATCGACTTTGATATGATTGATAACAAAGTTTTCTTCAAGTATATTTCGAGTGGCTTTTGCCACATTAGTCATGTCATCAAAACTATGTGCGCCTTTGCTCCACAACCATTCATAAACCTGATTTCCTCGAAAGGCTTTATCACCATTGGCAACAAAAAAATCACGTAATTGGTCTTTGGATTGGGCTCGTATGTCTTTTTTCTCGATTTGCATGGCGCAAAGTTAATTACAAATTTGAATTATATTGAATTTTTCTAGCCTTCAAATTATAATTTGTAACTTTGTTATTCCAAAATAATAAAATTATGGGACTTCCAGAATTAAAACAAAAAATTCAAATGCAAATTGAAAATGCTGATGAACGACTATTTCGCATTGTTTCTTCTGTTTTTGATAATTATTTGAATGAGGATTTGTCTGATAATAAAACGTTGAATTCAAAGACATTGTTAGAAAAAAAAAGCGATAGACGAAGCCCTTGTACAAGTTGAAAACAAGCAAACTATTTCGCATGATTTGGTATTGGAAAAAAACCCAAAAAAAGTGTCCAAAATATTTTAAAAATGAAAATTGAATGGACATTCGCTTCAATAAATGATTATTGGCAAAATATTGAATATCTAGAAAAGGATTGGTCCGAAAAAGAAGTTTTCAATTTTATTAATGAAGTTAATTTATAACTAAATTTACTTTTAGGAGGAAAAGTAATAATTAGCAAATCTGAATATCTTAATGAATATAAAATGGTAATCATAAAACAAATTACTATTTATTATACCATCGAAAACGAAAACATCTACTTGTTACGATTTTGGAATAATCACCAAGATTTAAGCCATTTTAAAATAAAATAATGCACTTTATTTCTCAAGAATTAGAAGATTACATCGAGCAACATTCCGAAAAGGAACCCGAATTACTTGCTGCTTTAGATAAAGAAACGTATCAGAAAATTTTACTGCCTCGAATGTTGAGCGGTCATTTTCAAGGTCGGGTTTTAAGCATGCTAGCCAAATTAATTCGGCCTGTGAATATTCTCGAAATCGGAACTTACACCGGTTATTCGGCGTTGTGTTTGTGTGAAGGAATGCAGGAAAACGGACAACTCCACACCATTGATATCAAAGAAGAATTAGTCGATTTTCAGCGAAAATATTTTGACAAATCACCATGGGGAAATCAAATTATTCAGCATCTTGGCGAAGCCGTAGACATTATTCCAACTTTAGAAATGAAATTTGATTTGGTTTTTATTGATGCCGATAAAGAAAACTACATCAATTATTTTGAATTGATTATTCCAAAAATGAACAGAGGAGGAATTATACTTTCGGATAATGTTTTATGGAGTGGAAAAGTTCTTGAGCCGTTAAAAAAGAATGATTTAAGCACCAAAATCCTTCTAGAATACAACCAGTTATTGAAAAATGATCCAAGGGTAGAAACTGTTTTACTGCCAATTCGGGATGGATTAACCGTAAGTCGGGTTTTGTGAAAAATTTAGATGGCTTCGTTCCTAGCAATGACTTATACAGGAAAATATTTTTTCTGAGTAATTTGATATAATTTAAACATCAAAAAACCCAATATTAATCCGCATATATACCCACAAAATATATCTAAAGGATAATGTAACCCCAGATATATTCGGCTATAAGCAAAGATTAGAGGCCATAAAAACAAGAATCCAAAATATTTGAAATAACGCTTTAAATTGAGGTATAAAAAAGTAGAAACCGCCATAGTATTTGAGGCATGGGCAGAGAAAAAACTAAACGAATCACTTGATTTTATTATTCTAATTTTTGTGTTTATATCAGGATTAGTACAGGGTCTTAATCGCTGAAATCCGTGTTTAAATAAATTAGTAATTTGATCCGAACAAGTTATAAGTATTGCTACGAATAAGAGCAAAAATAAGGTTTGTTTTGTTCCTAATTTTTTATAAATGAAATACAATAAAACTATAAAAAATGGAATCCAGCTAGTTTGCTTCGTGATAATTAACCATAATTTATCGTAGGTTTCCGAACCTAATCCGTTTAAATAAATAAACAATTGGGTATCAAGCGAAAGGATTTTTTCCAACATTATCCTTGACGTTTTATTGGTCCTTCAACTTCCTGAATTTCCTCTTTTACTTTGTCGGTTTCAGCCAATGGAAGTGCTTCCTTTTTTTCTATTTCAACAGTAGTTGCAGTCGAAACTTCAGTAATTGTTGTCGAATTACCTTCAATATCGTTTTTTACTTTGCTTATTTCTGAGGAAATAGAGCTTGCCATTCCGTTAAATGTTGTTGGCGTACCTCCTAACAAATTAGTTTTAGCTTTATCAATTTCTGAGGTGATCGTATTTGTCAAATTATTCAATGTTTTTTGATCAAAACCATTGTCTTCAACTCCTTTTTGAATTTCGCTTTTTATATCGTTTGTTGCGTTTTTTAATTGCGCCATCATTTTTCCCATCCCGCGAGCCATTTCCGGGACTTTATCAGCACCAAAAAGCATCAAAACCACGAACATGATAAAAATTAATTCGCCTCCTCCTATTCCAAACATAATTTATCTATTTTAGGGAGTAAAGTTACAAAGTTCCCGACTTACAAAAAGCATTATTTTGTAAATAATTAACATTAGAAGAATTAATAATTATTTTTAGTATTTCTTGATTTATAGCAAGTTCAAAAAAAGATTATATAATTAATATTCAATTTCGAATTGGACTAATGAACACTATTTACAACTTCTGACAAATTTAAATTAGCTTTTATTTCAGTGATTTTTTAAATGGTTTGACCAATTAATTGTTATTGCAACTACATATTAAGTTGAAGTGATTATTCGTTCTCACAAGCAATTATTTCAAGATATTTTGTTGCCAATTGTGTCATCAAAAACTCGGTCATAGTTTTATTTTTTGAATTTAAAGACGTTGTAAATCTTTCGTTTTCAACAATATAATATTCAAATCCTTTGATGTATTCTACAGGAATTTTCAAAATATCAACGAAGTGATGTTTATCAAACCTATCGTCTAATTTTTGGAGATAAAATTCCTTTTTCTCGACTTCAATTTCTTTTTTAAGCATTGCTGTTCTGCCTGAAAACATATTAATTAAAGGATCTAAACCCATTGGATTCATTTTCCCTGAAGTTGCTGTTACATATTTTCGTTCTGCAGGCGTATAATGTTTCATTCCCGGCGGTACAATTCCTAACGAAACGGCGTTGATATTATCATACCGTAGGATTATTACTTCTGGCAATTGAGTAATCATTTGCTCCATTTTCACAAAAAATAATTCTTTTTGAAAATCGATTGGTTCTAAACAAATTTGGATTCCTTTAAACTGCATCGAGGAAAACATAAGCGTTTCACCCGGATTGGCTTCAATCGTGAAAAAGCCGCCTTTCTCTGTAATTACAGATTTTTCGGTTTTTAAATTTACTACATAGATCCCTTCCAGATCATTCGAATTAGCGTTAATTTTTCCATTCAATTTAACCTTAGCCGTTTCTTGCGCAAAGCCATTTGTGAAAACTAAAAGAAAAAAGACCGCTATAACTGTTCGCATTGGAAGTATTCAATTATTAATAAGTTGTAAAAGTATCTTAAAGCCTTCAAAAATAACTATTAACGGCTTGGTAAAAATATGTTAATTAAAAAAGGTAAAATCAGATTTAAAAAGCTTGATTTAATATCTTTATAACCAATTATTCTAGCTCTAAAAAGATGAAAAACATAATTATTGCAAGCACCTCAACACTTCACGGAGGAAATTACTTAGAATACCTTATGCCTGAATTGAGCGTTCATTTTCAGGATTGCAAAACGATACTTTTTATACCTTTTGCTAGACCAAGCGGAATTTCGCATCAAAAATACACCGAGAAAGTAGCCTTGGCATTCGCCAAAATCAATAAGACTGTAAAAGGAATTCACGAATTTGACGATGCTGCATTGGCAATCAAAAACGCCGAAGGAATATTTACTGGCGGAGGAAATACCTTTTTGTTAGTTTCGCAATTGTACAAAAATAACATCATGAGCATTCTTGCGGATGCTATAAAAAATGGAATTCCTTATTTGGGAACTAGCGCCGGAAGCAATATTTGCGGAATAACGATGCAAACTACGAATGACATGCCAATTGTTTATCCGCCAAGTTTCAATACTTTAGGATTGATACCATTTAATTTGAATCCTCATTTTCTAGATGACAATACTGATTCTAAACATATGGGAGAAACTCGTGAAACAAGGATAAATGAGTTTCATGCTTTCAATACATTTCCTGTTTTAGGATTACGTGAAGGAAGCTGGATTGAGGTAAAAGGAGACGCAATGACTTTGAGAGGAAATTTATCAGCTAGGCTTTTTAGACAAAACCAAATTCCAACAGAAATAGCACCTGGAGCAGACTTAAGTGCTATAAAATAAAAAACCTCAAACTTACGTTTGAGGTTTAGAGCGAAAGACGAGGCTCGAACTCGCGACAACCAGCTTGGAAGGCTGGAGCTCTACCAACTGAGCTACTTTCGCATTACAACGGTGCAAATATAATTAATTAGTTAGATGCTAAACAAACTTTTTGAATAAAAAATTACAAATAAATTGATTTTTTTTATAACCGTTTTAAAATTAAATTGTTATATAATAATTAATTATGGTAAGGCATTACTATCTATCAAAAAACTGCAACAAAACCAATGATATAAAAAGTTATTTGATTTTTTTGAAAAGAAAAAAACTCAAACCTCTTACAGTTTTACAATTGGAAAATTAATTTTCGAAATTATTTCGAAATTAAGAGTTTAATGGAGAAACAACTTTTAAATTATTAGTGGTGAAATAAATAAAAAGACAAGATTTATTTTTTATCGTATTAATTATTCCTTTCGATAATTCTTCAGGAACTGCAGGACAACCTTGACTTCTTCCTAATCGTTTATTATTTTTAATAAACGAATCCGAAACATAATTTGCTGGATGTATAACCACACCTCTTGCTCTAGCATTATCATTAACTCCTTTCTCGAGACCATCTAATTTTAGAGATATTCCATGTTTTCCGTTATAAATTTCACCAGTAGCATAAAATCCGAGGCTACTTTTAAAAGATCGATCTGCATTCGAAAAACTTTTAGCATATTCATCTCCAGTGTTTCTTCCGTGAGCAACAAGCGAATGGTATAAAATAGTATTTGAAACTAAGTCAATCACCCAAAGCCTTTTGATGTTTGATGACAAACTAAAATCGATTAATGTCAAAATATCTTTGTGAATTAAACCTTTTTCTTTCAGTAAATAAAATCCTTTCAACGCTTGAGTAAAACTCTGTATATTAGGCAACTCAAATTGATTTGGATTTAGACTTCTATAAATTTGCCCGATATTCCTATCTGAACTCAATACAATTGTACTAGCAACAACTTTCGGATGACAATACTTATGTTCAGGGAGATTTGCTTTACTAGATGCAAACAAAAACAAAAAAGGAAAAAGGAATGAAAATGTTTTGTAAAGCATTGAATACGTTTATTTTATAAATCAGAAAAAGGAAAGCAAATATACAACTCAAACAAGCCTAATGCAACTTATTAAGATAAAAATAACGTATTGAAACAATTAACTTGTTTTTAAAGGAATATATATAAACTAATCTGTTTGTTTTTAATGTTAATTTTTTACTATTTTTGTTAACCCCTATTCCTGATTTATGACTAAATTAAATTCTTTAACGCTACTTTTATTTCTTGCTTTTAGCACGAATATTCATAGTCAAAAAAAGGTTCTTCAGGCAAAATACACAACTGAAAATATAATAATAGACGGAAAATTTGATGAAGAAATTTGGAAAAATGCACCAAATGCTTCTGATTTTATTATGTTCGAACCGGACAACGGTAAGCCCATTGGGACATCCAAAAAAACGGAAATAAAATTAGTTTATGATAATACCGCCATCTATATTGCGGCTTTATTATTTGATGATCAGCCCAATAAAATTTCTAGAGAATTGACCAATCGAGATGTTTTTGGAATTGCAGATGACTTTTGGGTTTCAATAAACGGATATAATGATGGCCAGCAGGATTTTAGATTTATTGTAAGTGCTGCTGGTGTACAAATGGATTGTTTAGCAACAGAGGATAGCGAAGATTATTCTTGGGATGCTATATGGGAAAGCAAAGCTAAAATAACCAATTTTGGATGGGTCGTAGAAATGAAAATTCCATATGCCGCCTTACGTTTTTCGAAAGGCGACACGCAAACTTGGGGATTGAATTTCATGCGAACCATAAAACGTGATGCTCAAAAATACACTTGGAATCATGTTGACACGAAAATTGGGGCTGTAATTGCACAAGAAGGAATTCTAAAAGGTATTGAAAACATTAAACCTCCTACTCGCCTTTTCTTAATTCCCTATTCATCTTCTTATTATCAAAAAAATAATTTTGGTTCCGATAAAACTTTTAAGGCCGGTTTAGATATTAAATACGGAATTAACGATTCTTTTACTTTTGACGCAATTTTGGTACCCGATTTTGGACAAACAAAATTCGATAATTCAATCCTTAATTTGACTCCTTTCGAACAATTACTGAGCGAAAATAGACCTTTTTTTACTGAAGGAACTGATTTGTTTTCTAAAGGTGGCTTATTCTATTCCAGAAGGATTGGAGGCCAAGCAAGTTTTGATCCTACAACGGCAACGAATGAAGAAATAACAAATTATCCAGGTACCGTTAATTTGCTTAATGCTCTAAAAATATCAGGAAGAACAAAAGAAGGTTTGGGAATAGGTTTTTTGGATGCCGTTACAGATAATACCTATGCCACAATACTTAATACAGTCACCAATCAAACACGAAAAGAAATTATTCAACCATTGACCAATTATAATGTATTGGTATTAGATCAACGCTTTAGACAAAATTCATCAGTAACATTTGTAAATACAAATACGACTAGAAATGGTAATTTTAGAGATGCAAATGCTTCTGCTCTACTTTTCGATTTGAATACAAAAGCAAACACGTATAATTTATATGGGGATTTTAAGTATAGTGATGTTCATGATTTGAATGATTATAGTGGTTACAAAACTTCATTAAATTTTGCTAAAACAAGCGGAAGATATAGATATTTGTTTTCAGGTAAATATCTTTCTGAAAATTATGATATCAATGATTTAGGAATACTTTATGTAAATAATTACCATGCTGCATATGCAGAATCGAGCTATAGAATTGTAAATCCAACTAAATTTTTCAGCACATTTAAAGCGTCACAAAACCTGAATTATGAAATTCAAAACTCTACCGGCAAAACTCAAGAAGCATGGTATCAAATAACTGCAAAGGCAACCACATTAAAAAATAATTATCTAGAAGGACTTTTACAAATTAACCCAATTAATCGGTTCGATTTTTATGAACCACGAGAATATGGAAAATACGTTTACAAACCCAAAAGTATCATAGGTTATTTTCAATTTTATTCGAACGAAAACAATCCTTTTCATTATGAAATTGAACTTTCATCGGAGAAATTCGATGAAAAGAATAGGGCCACTTACAAAATATTTGGAGGAACAAAGTATCGATTTAATGACAAATTTTCTTTACAATACAATTTTCAATATTCGCGTTTAGTAAATGATAGAGGCTGGATTGACTCTGATAATTCCAACATAATTTTTGCGGAACGAAATCGTGAAATAGTTCAAAACGATTTCGTTGCAAAATACACATTAACTAACAAGATGAACTTGAATGTTACCGCTTATTACTACTGGTCCTATTCTAATAATCACCAATTTTTCAACTTACAAAATGAAGGTTATTTAACTCCAAATTCAAATTATTTTGTAAACAAAAATAGAAACTTCAATTCTTGGAATTTAGACTTATCTTATTCTTGGTGGTTTGCTCCCGGAAGTCAACTTACCTTTTTATATCGTAATTATGCACTTGAAAGCACCCGAATTGTAGAAAGAAATATTCAAAAAAACCTTTCAAATGTCTTCAATAATAATCCAAACAACATTATTTCGGTAAGCCTTCGTTATTTTATAGATTACAATTCGCTGAAAAGAAAACACTAGAATGCATTAATTTTAATAAAAGATTACTTCTTCAAAGCAATTTTTGTTTTTTATTGTAGTTCCCTAAAAAATATATAATTATGGATTAAAGCGAAACCAAATTTTTTAGAAAAGCTTTATCTTTGCATAAAAAATAATCGAATGAACAAGAAAGTAATCCTTATGATTCTGGATGGTTGGGGAAAATCTCCTGACCCAAAAGTCTCAGCAATAGACAATGCCGATATTCCATTTATCAATAGTTTATACACCAAATACCCTAGCGCTCAGCTTAGAACCGACGGATTAAACGTAGGTCTACCAGAAGGCCAAATGGGAAATTCTGAAGTAGGACACATGAACCTGGGCGCCGGAAGAATTATATATCAAGATCTTGCAAAAATTAACCTTGCTGTAGAAAACAAAACTTTAAACAATGAACCTGTTCTTGTTGATGCTTTTCAATATGCAAAAGACAACAATGTAAATGTCCATTTTTTAGGATTAGTTTCGGATGGTGGCGTTCACTCTCACACCTCACACTTGCGCGGTTTGATTGATGCAACTCAAGACTTTGGTTTGCAAAAAGTATTTGTTCATGCCTTTACTGATGGTCGCGATGTAGATCCAAAATCGGGTGCGACTTACATTCGGGATCTAGAAAATTATATCGCAAACACCTCTGTAAAAATTGCTTCGGTAGTAGGAAGGTATTATGCAATGGATCGTGATAAACGTTGGGAAAGAGTAAAAATTGCCTACGATTTATTAGTAAACGGAACAGGAACCCATTCCGAAAACCCAGTAAAAAACATCGAAGGAAGTTATAAAAAAGACATAACCGATGAATTTATTGACCCAATAATTGTTGTTGACGAAAGTGATAAACCCTTGGCAACAATAAAAGAAAATGACGTTGTGATATTCTTTAATTTCAGAACCGATAGAGGTCGTGAACTTACTGAAGCTTTATCGCAAAAAGATTTTCACGAGCAAAACATGCACAAACTCAATTTGTATTATGTGACGCTAACCAATTATGACGAAACGTACCAAAACGTAAAAGTGGTTTATAACAAAGATAATGTTACAGAAACCCTAGGCGAAGTCTTGGAAAAACATAATAAAAAACAAATCAGGATTGCCGAAACAGAGAAATATCCTCACGTGACTTTCTTCTTTTCGGGCGGTCGAGAACTCCCTTTTATTGGCGAAAGCCGTATCCTAAAAAACTCACCGAAAGTTGCCACTTACGATTTACAACCTGAGATGAGCGCATACGAACTAGCCGATGCTTTGGTTCCAGAATTAAACAAAGGTGAAGTAGATTTCGTTTGTCTTAATTTTGCCAATGGCGATATGGTAGGACATACCGGAGTTATGAGTGCCGCTATAAAAGCTTGTGAAGCAGTTGATAAATGTGTCGAGAAAGTAATTACAGCAGCTTTAGCTAATAATTATACAACATTAGTTATTGCAGATCACGGTAATTGTGAAACAATGATTAATCCTGACGGAAGTCCAAATACTGCTCATACTACAAATCCTGTTCCACTTATTTTGGTAGATAATGAATTAAAAACAATTCATGATGGGGTTTTAGGAGATATGGCACCAACGATTTTAGATTTAATGGGAATTAAAAAGCCTGAAGTAATGACCAGACATTCATTATTATAATTGAAATGAATAGTCATAGAATTAAAAACAAAATTCTCGTAAACCTTAAGTCTACGAGGATTTTTATTTTATACATGAAACAAAAAGATTTATTTAGCTTCTAACTTTCTGTTCCCACTTCCAAGCACTTGCTAACGCTTCTTCTAGTGTAGATTGTGATTTCCATCCTAATATATTATTGGCTTTATCCGTATTGGCATATGCCGAAGTTATATCACCTTCACGGCGAGCTACAATTTTATAAGGTAATTTTTGACTACTAACTTTCTCAAAAGCATGAATCACTTCAAGCACCGAGCTTCCTGTTCCCGTTCCCAAATTAAAAATTTCAACTTTTTCTACATTCTTTTTATTCAATAATCGTTGCATGGCAATTACGTGAGCTTTCGCCAAATCAACTACGTGAATATAATCACGAACAGCAGTTCCGTCAGGCGTTGGATAATCATCACCATATACAGATAATTCTTGACGCAAACCTAATCCGGTTTGGGTAATAAAGGGTACTAAATTTTGTGGAACTCCTAATGGCAATTCGCCAATTTCAGCCGAAGAATGCGCTCCAATTGGATTGAAATAACGTAATAAAATTGAATTAATATTGGTTACTTTGGCAGCATCGGTGATAATTTCTTCACCAATTTGTTTGGTATTTCCATAAGGTGACATCGCAGTTTGGATTGATGCATCTTCAGTAATTGGCATTTTTTCGGCTTGACCATAAACCGTACAAGAAGAACTAAAAATGAAATTTGCTTCTGGTTTTTTTTGTAATTCCTGAAGCAAATAAACCAAAGTATTGATGTTATTTTCATAATACAATAATGGATTTCCAACACTTTCTCCAACCGCTTTTGAAGCTGCAAAATGAATTACACCATCAATATCGTGATGTCTTTTGAAGAAATCCTGTACTTTATCTTTCTCGCGTAGATCTAACTTTTCGAATGCGGTGTTTATCCCTGTAATATTGGCAATTCCGTCTAAAACACTCAAAGAAGTATTCGAAAGATTGTCGATAATTACTACCTCAAAACCTTGATTTTGTAATTCTACTACGGTATGTGAACCGATAAAACCTAAACCTCCTGTAACTAGTATTTTCATTTTATGTTTTTTGTTTTTGTAGAGACGCACTGCAATGCGTCTCTAGGTGTGCGTCTCTACGTGTACGTCTTTTTGTGTCTGTGTTTACAGGAATTAAACTATTTTAAAAATTCTAAAACTGAATCCGTTATAAATTGGATTTGTTCATCGTCTAATTCGGTGTGCATTGGCAACGAAATCACTTCTTTTACTAATTGATTGGTTACTGGAAAATCTTCTTCTTTGTATCGAGGATCCAAATATGCTTTTTGCAAATGCAACGGAATTGGATAATAAATCGCACATGGAATTCCTTTATCTAGCAAGTGTTGCATCAATCCATCTCTGTCAGCATTGATGATTCGCAAAGTATATTGGTGAAAAACGTGGCAGTCACAGATATCACAAATGTTTGGTGCAATGATATTTTTGTTTCCTTCAAAAGCCGCAGTATATTTTCTAGCTGCATTTTGACGAGCTGCATTGTATTCATTTAATAAGGGTAATTTAGCATTCAAAACAGCAGCTTGTACACTGTCTAATCTTGAATTTACACCAACCACATCATGATGATAACGTTCGTACATTCCGTGGTTTACGATTCCACGGATTTTGTGCGCTAAAGCATCGTCATTTGTAAAAATAGCACCGCCATCACCATAACATCCTAGGTTTTTAGATGGGAAAAATGAAGTTGAACCTACATTTCCTATTGTTCCAGCTTTCTTTTTGGAGCCATCTGAAAATCTGCAATTCGCACCAATAGCTTGTGCATTATCCTCAATAACATACAATTTATGTTCTTTGGCAATAGCCATAATTGCTTCCATATTTGCAGCACGGCCAAATAAATGTACCGGAACAATTGCTTTCGTTTTTGGTGTAATCGCTTTTTTGATTCCTTCGATAGAAATATTCATGTTTACCAAATCTACATCGACTAAAACTGGCGTAAGTTGCAATAAAGCAATCACTTCAACGGTTGCAGCAAAGGTAAAATCGGCAGTAATTACCTCATCTCCGGGTTTCAAATCTAATCCCATCATGGCTATTTGCAAAGCATCGGTTCCGTTTGCGCAAGGAATCACATGCTTTACATCAAGATAATTTTCTAGATTTTTTTGGAATTGGTGCACTTGTGGTCCGTTGATATAGGTATTGGTATCAAGAACTTCTTGAATGGAAGTATTTACGGCGTCTTTTATTTTATCATATTGACTTTTCAAGTCAACCATTTGAATTTTTCTCATTTATTCTTTGTTTAGGGTTTAAAGTTTCTTGAAACGATGAATGCTTACTTTAAACGAACAACAAAAATAGTTATTAAATGAATTTAAACCAATGAAAATAATATAAAGAAAACGTATTTTAGCCACAAATTTTCAACGATGCTTTTCATTTACACTATATTAATTCAAATCGCGGGTTTTTTATTAAAAATCATCGCTGTATTCAGTCCAAAAATCAAGCTTTTTGTAGATGGACGCAAAGTTGTCTTTGCTACTTTGAAACAGAAAATAAAAAATTCCGACAAAACGATTTGGTTTCACGCAGCTTCTCTTGGCGAATATGAACAAGGTTTACCTGTTATCGAAAAAATAAAAACAAAATTTCCAAATCATAAAATTATCCTCACTTTCTTTTCTCCTTCCGGTTATGAAGTTCGTAAAAACAATTCCGTTGCAGACGTTACGGTTTATTTACCTTTGGATACCAAAAAAAATGCCCAAGAATTTTTAAAATTGGTTCACCCAGAAATGGTTTTCTTTATCAAATATGAATATTGGCCTAATTATCTGAATGAACTTCGAAAACTTGGAACGCCAACCTATTTGATTTCAGGGATTTTTAGAAAAAACCAAACGTTTTTTAAATGGTATGGCAGATTTTATAGAAAAGCACTCGATACGTTTACTTACTTTTTTGTGCAAAATCAAATTTCAAAAGATTTATTAATACAATTAGGCAAAACCAATGTTGCTATTTCTGGCGATACCCGTTTTGATCGAGTGGCATCCATTTTAGAAAAAGACAACATTTTAGATTTTATTTCAGAATTTAAAAACAATACCTTGACAATTGTCATTGGAAGTTCTTGGCCAAAAGACGAAACATTATTGGTAAATTATATCAATCAAACTTCCGAAAATGTAAAATTTATTATTGCACCTCACAATATAAAAGCAGAGCAAATACAAGAATTAAAAAATTCCATTACCAAAAAGGCAGTTCTATTTTCGGAAAAATCGAATAAAAACCTAGCGGAATTTGATGTTTTTATTATTGACACCATCGGGATTTTGACAAAAATTTATAGCTATGCAGATATTGCCTATGTCGGTGGAGGTTTTGGCAATCCGGGAGTACATAACCTTTTAGAACCCGCAACTTTTGGGGTTCCAATAGTGATCGGACCAAATTTCAGTCATTTTGCCGAAGCAACTGCTTTAGTGAATATGGAAGGGTGTATTTCTATTTCAAATAAAAACGAACTTCAAGATGCCTTTTCTAATTTAATTGCAAATAATGATATTCGACATGAAAAAGGACACATTTGTAGTACTTTCGTACAAATGAACAAAGGAGCAACAGATATAATAATGAATAAAATTTTATAATAACACTTACTATAGGCAATGCTGTCAAATTTATTTTACGATATAAATAGAATATTTGAAATTTAAATTTTTTATAAAAATTAGGCGTTTAATTAATAAATAAAAAATTAGAGCGCCAATCTTTAACAAAATCAATAATTATTGAGATATCTCTCACTAATTACAGCAGCTGATACTTTTAGAATATAATAGAATAACCTATACAAATATTGATTAATTGTTAGTTTTTTTAGAATTAGAAAGAAAAAAACAATTCATTTTTTTTCAAAAAAAATATAAAAAAATATTTTACCTATTAAAAAATTTATATCTTTGCCACGAATTAATAATTAACCTTTTATAATAAAGTAAGATGAAAAAAGTATTTTTAAGTTTAGCCGTTGTTGCTGTGTTGACTGTTGTTTCTTGTAAAAAAGCTGAAGCTCCTGTAGAAGCTGCTCCTGCTGTTGACACTACTGCTGTAGCTGTTGATACTGCTAAAGCTGCTGTTGATACTACTCAAGTTGCTGCTCCAGCTACTGAAACTGCTGCTACACCAGCTAAGTAATTCTAAATTACAAAAAAATAAAGCTACGCGATGCGTAGCTTTTTTTTTGTGCCTTATATTTCCTAAATTAATAGTTTAGTTGTTGAAAATTTTTAAAAAGCGTTATAAAGAAAGAATCATAATCTTAAAGTTTAGATCATTGCTTTTTATTGACTAAATTAAATTTACAAACAGATTTCAAAATTGATTTAACAATTTAATCTTGAAAACATTTGGCTGAAAGGCATAAAAAAAACCGCAAAGAATTAACAATTAAGTCTTTACGGTTTAACTAAGTACTCAGAGCGGGACTTGAACCCGCACGAACATTGCTGTTCACTGGATTTTAAGTCCAGCGTGTCTACCAATTTCACCATCCGAGCAGTATGGTTTTTGAGCGAAAAACGGGGCTCGAACCCGCGACCTCGACCTTGGCAAGGTCGCGCTCTACCAACTGAGCTATTTTCGCATATTCAATCTTAAATAGAGCACAATACTTGTGCCATATTGCGGATGCAAATTTAATACATTAATTCGATTACACAAGCCTTTTTTGCAAAAAATATGAAGATAAAAGTTAACGTTCTGAAAACCTAAACTTTAAAAAAAATAATGCTATTTTTTAGTCAACATCCTTTTAATTTCGTTTAGTTTCATTAAAGCTTCCATCGGAGTAATTGTATTAATATCTAAACCTAAAATTTCTTCTTTTATTTCCTCAAGTAATGGATCGTCTAGATTAAAGAAACTCATTTGCATTTCATCTTTATTCGACTTGATTCCGTTCAATACTTCGCTTGAATGTTCTTTTTCTAACTTTTTTAATAATTTCTGAGCTTTCAGAATGACAATTTGCGGCATTCCTGCCATTTTAGCCACGTGAATTCCAAAACTATGCGCACTTCCTCCTTTAACTAATTTACGAATGAAAAGCACTGTATCTTTTAGTTCTTTTACTGAGACATTATAATTTTGGATTCGGGTTAAAGATTCACTCATCTCATTCAACTCGTGATAATGAGTTGCAAACAGTGTTTTGGGTTTCGAAGGATGCTCGTGAAGAAACTCGGCAATAGCCCATGCAATAGAAATACCGTCATATGTGCTTGTTCCTCGACCTATTTCATCCAACAAAACTAAACTTCGATCTGAAATATTATTCAAGATAGAAGCTGTTTCGTTCATTTCGACCATAAAAGTAGATTCCCCCATCGAAATATTGTCACTTGCCCCTACTCTAGTAAAAATTTTATCTACTATTCCCATTCTTACGCTATCCGCGGGAACAAAACTTCCCATTTGAGCCAATAGAACTATTAAGGCCGTTTGACGTAAAATAGCTGACTTTCCAGACATATTGGGACCAGTAATCATAATTAATTGTTGTGTTTCTCTATCCAAAAAAACATCATTAGCAATATAGGGAATACCAACAGGTAATTGTCTTTCGATAACAGGATGTCTTCCGTTTTTGATATCCATTTCGAAAGTATCGTCAAGATATGGGCAAACATATTTGTTTTCGATGGCTAGTTGAGTGAAAGAACATAAGCAATCCAATTGTGCCACAAAATTAGCATTCATTTGAACTGGTTTTATGTACGTAGATATCCAACTAACCAATTGTTCGAATAATTCGGATTCAATTTTGTGAATTTTTTCTTCGGCACCGAGAATTTTTGTTTCATATTCTTTTAATTCTTCGGTAATATAACGCTCTGCATTAACTAAAGTTTGCTTTCGAATCCATTCTGGCGGGACTTTATCTTTGTGAGTATTTCGAACTTCAATGTAATAACCAAACACATTATTAAATGATATTTTCAAGGATGAAATTCCTGTACGTTGTGATTCGCGTTTTTCAATTCCTTCTAAAAATTCTTTTCCCGAAGTAGAAATTGCTCGTAAATCATCGAGTTCTTGATGGATTCCTTTGGCAATGACATTTCCTTTGGCTACAGCCACAGGAGCATCTTGATTTAAAGTAGATTTTATTTTTTCACGCAATAAATCACAACTATGTAGACTATCTCCAATAGTTTTAACGGCTTCTTGCGGACTTTGTAAAGCCAATGTTTTTATTGGAATAATTGCATCTAAAGATTCTTTTAGGCTAACTATTTCTCTTGGAGAAACTTTTCCCGTTGCAATTTTCGATATCAAACGCTCTAAATCCGAAATTTGTTTTATTTGTTGTTGAATTCCGTTTAGAACTTCACGATTTTCATTCAGATACACAACCACCTGATGGCGATTTCTAATTTTGTTTTTGTCTTTTAAAGGCAAAGCCAACCATCTTTTGAGCAAACGACCTCCCATTGGCGAAAGTGTTTTATCAATAATATCAAGAAGCGTAACCGCGTTAGGATTGTAACTATGGTATAATTCGAGATTGCGAATTGTAAAACGATCCATCCATACGTATTCGTCCTCGGCAATGCGTTGTATAGTCGTAATATGCTGTAATTTATTATGTTGTGTTTCAGATAAATAATACAAAATCGCCCCAGAAGCTATAATTCCTTCCTGCAATTCCTCGATTCCAAAACCTTTAAGCGATACCGTTTGAAAATGTTTTGTAAGGGTTTCAAAGGCATAATCTCCTTTGTAAATCCAATCTTCTAAATAAAAATTATGATAATCATCACCAAAAGTTTCCCGAAAAAGGTTTTTGTTATTTTTAGGAATAAGTACTTCACTTGGATTAAAATTTTGAAGTAACTTATCAATATATTCTGCATTACCTTGAGACGTTAAAAATTCCCCTGTGGAAATATCTAAAAAAGAAATCCCAATTGATTTATTGGCAAAAAATAGTGCTGCCAAAAAGTTATTTGTTTTAGAACTTAAAACCTCATCATTCATCGAAACACCAGGAGTCACTAATTCAGTAACGCCTCGTTTTACAATAGTTTTAGTCATTTTTGGATCTTCAAGTTGGTCACAAATTGCTACCCGCAGTCCAGCTTTTACCAATTTTGGCAAATAGGTATTAATGGAATGATGTGGAAAACCTGCCAGAGCAGTTTCTGTTTCGGAACCGGCCCCTCTTTTGGTTAATGTTATTCCAAGAATTTTAGATGCGCGAACAGCATCTTCGCCAAAAGTTTCATAAAAATCACCCACTCGAAACAACAAACAAGCATCAGGATATTTCCTTTTAATCTCGTTATATTGCTTCATTAAAGGGGTTTCTTTGACTATTTTTTCTTTAGATGACAAAACTTACTATTTAAAATTTACTAGAAAGCGAATTTATAGATTTTATGGTGAATAATTATCACTCATGAAATTTAAAATATTTATAAACTATATTTAAGAGAAATTTAGCATAGATTTTTAATTTTTTGTATAAATTTGTACAACTAACATAAAAAAAATAAAGATGAAAAAAATAGTTACACTTTCAATTGCGCTTTTAGGATTTGCTTTTTCGAATGCACAAGAAACTGCAAAAATTTCAAAACCAACAAAAAAAGCAACTGTAAAAACTGCCGTTGTATCTAAAGTAGAAGGAGCTGGAATGGTTTTTGACACAGAAACAATAGATTACGGAACCATTGCACATAACTCTGAACCAAACCGTAAATTTGAATTTACTAACAATGGCAACAAAGCATTAATCATCACAAATACTCAAGGATCTTGTGGATGTACAGTACCTACAACTCCTAAAGAACCAATCGCACCAGGTGCAAGAGGAGTTATTGGCGTAAGATATGCTACAGACAGAGTAGGTCCTTTTGAAAAAACAGTTACTGTTTCATCTAATGCTGAAGGAATGCCATCAAAACAACTTAAAATCAAAGGTACTGTTTTACCAGATCCAACTCCTGCAACTCCTGCAACAAAAAGCTAAATTCTTTAAAGAATTAACATAAAGGCTTCCTAAAACTAGGAAGCCTTTTTTATAACTTACAACTACTACGATGCGAAAGCTAGAAAACAGCGAACTCGAGAGAAAATCTATAGAAGCTTTTAAAGAAGCTGAAAAAACACCAATTAGCATTGTTTTAGATGATATTAGGAGTTTACATAATATCGGTTCAGTATTTAGAACTGCAGATGCTTTTTTGATTGAAAAAATATATTTATGCGGCATAACAGCAATTCCTCCCAACAAGGAAATTAATAAAACTGCACTTGGCGCTACCGAAACAGTTTCATGGGAATATAATCCCGATGTTCTAGAAATTATCAAAAAGCTAAAAGAAGAAAATATAGCGGTACTTGCTATCGAACAAGTAGAAAATTCAATTTTTCTACAAGACTATAAAATAGAAAAAAATAAAAAATACGCCTTAGTTTTCGGAAACGAGGTGCATGGGGTTTCTCAAGAAGCTGTTGCAATATGCAATGGCAGCATCGAAATTCCGCAATTAGGAACCAAACATTCTTTGAACATTTCGGTTAGTGCAGGAATAGTGGTTTGGGATTTATTTAAAAAAATGAAATGGAATTTGTAGATTTAACTCATAATTGACCTAATTATTTTTTTTGTAAATTAATCTGTTATGAAAAAACTACTTTTTGTTGTTTTATTATTATCTAATTTTTTTGGACACTCTCAATATACATTAATACCAGATATTAATTTTGAAAAAGCATTAATTAATAGACTTATTGACACCGGTATACCTGACGGAAAAGTACAAACTTCAAATATTATTGGATTGACTGATTTGAGTTTGACTGGAGAAAACATTACAAATTTAACTGGCATACAAAGTTTTGTTAGCTTAAAAAATTTACAGTGTGGCCAAAATTTATTTACTAGTATCGACCTATCAAAAAACACTTCTTTGGAAAATTTAGATTGTACGATTAATAAATTAACTAGTTTAGATATTAGCAAAAATTTAAAGTTGACCAATTTGGCTTGTGAAGGCAGTCCATTAACAAACCTAGATGTTTCAAAAAATACCGCCTTGAAATACTTAAATTGTGGAGGAAGTCAATTAACATCCCTAGATGTTTCTAAAAATACAGCTCTGGGATTGTTAATTTGCAGAAATAATCAATTGACAAGTTTAGATGTTTCAAATAATAAATCACTGCTTTATCTTGAATGTTTTTATAATAATTTAATCCATCTAAATTTAAAAAACGGGAATAATGTTGCAATGGGAGAAGGAGGGGTATTATTACAATTTAATCCAAACCTAAGCTGCGTACAAGTTGACAACAAAGCGTATTCTGATGCAAATTGGTCAACACGTAAAGACGCTACAACCAGTTTTTCTGAAGATTGCAGCAAAATAGCCGCTATAGCTCCGCCAATAATTACTGCAACAGGAAATCAAACTTATTGCCCAGGAACTTCTTTACCTATTGTCGAAAATATATCAATAACAAACGACCCGTCAGAACCATCAACAGATGCTATTTATATTCAAATATCTTCAGGTTATATTATAGGCCAAGATCAATTAATATTAGCTAATGCAGGCTTACACTCTTCGATTACAACAAGCTGGGATGCTAATGCAGGAAAACTAAAATTATATAGTCCTAGTGGCGCTAAAATTCTATACAAAGATTTTGAAACTGCAATTAAAGATGTTCAATTTAGTAGTTTTTCCGCAACAGCTTCTGGAATACGATCCTTTTCAATAACTATTGGTCAAGCGAACTATTTACCGAGAAACAAACATTTTTATCGATACATTTCTAGCCCAGGTATCTATTGGAAGGATGCTAAAGTAGAAGCTGAATCCCAAGCAAAATATTATTATGGATTACATGGCTATTTAGCAACACTAACATCTGCAGATGAAGCTCAATTATCAGGAACACAAGCACTGGGCACTGGGTGGATTGGCGGTAGTGATGAAGCAGAAGAAGGAACTTGGAAATGGGTAACAGGTCCTGAAGGATTAGAAAACGGAGGAACAGGTACGGTTTTTTGGTATGGAACAAATTCAGGATATAGTCCAAGTCCAATCAATTTTGCCTTTTGGAATAATAATGAACCCAATGATTCTAATGGTAGCTTAAATGGAATTGGTGAAGATTACGCACATATTACCAACCCGAATTTGTCAGGAGCAATAAGAGGATCTTGGAATGATTTACCTAATACAGGAGGTTCTGGTTTATATGCTCCACAAGGATATATTGTAGAATATGGAGGAATTATTCCTGGCGATGTTGATGATATTCATATTTCTGCAAGTACTTCTTTAACAATAGCAAAAATTACAACTATAACTCCAAATGTTACCATTTGTGAAACATCAACTACTATGCTTCAAGCGAGTTCTACAACTGGAGTAATAAACTGGTATGATGCTGCAACTGGTGGAAACTTATTAAAAAACAATAGTTCAAATTATACAACTCCTCCACTCTCCACAACAACTACTTTTTTTGTTGACAATGGTTGTTCTGTTAGAAAGCCAATCACAGTAACTGTCGAACCATTACCTATTGCAAATATTGTAACAATCCCCAGAAAATGTGATGACAATCAAGATGGAATAGTCACTTTTGACACAAGCAATCTTGAATCAAATTTATTAAACGGACAAAGTCTTTCTAATGTTAGCGTTTCTTATTTTGACCAAAATAATGCAACATTACCAAGTCCATTTCCTGCTAGTTTCACAACAAAATCGCAAATTATAAAAGCCGTTATAACAAACAAAACGAGTTTAAAATGTTCGGCAGCAACAAATATTCAATTTATTGTAGATGTATTACCACAAGCTTTTAGTGTTCCCGCATCATTAACAACAACATGTGATGACGAACCAAACCCAATAAATCAAGACGGAAAATTTGCATTCGACACATCGACATTCGAATCAATACTATTAGGAACTCAAAGTGGAATGGAGGTAACTTATACTTTACAAAACGGAACTATACTTTCTACTTTATCACCCACTTTTGTAACAGGAACACAAGATGTTTTAGTAACCGTTACAAATCCATCAAATACAAACTGCACCGCAACAACAACTTTACATTTTGTCGTAAATCCTTTGCCTATTGTCAATGATGTAACTATCATTCAATGCGATAGTGATTTGGTCCCTGACGGGAAAACTTTTTTTAATTTGAATGTAAAAAATGATCAAATTTCTACAAATTATATAAACGAGGATTTTACCTTTTACACTTCACAATCAGGAGCTAATATAGGAATACTTTCGCCCGATTTAATTCTAAATGAATTAGCTTTCGAAAACACAACTGCATCGATAATGGAAGTATGGACGAGAGTCACCAATAAAATTACAGGTTGTTTTAGTATTGCTAAATTAATATTAAAAGTTCCAGCAACTAATCTTCTGTCCACTTATAAAATTGAAGTTCCGCCTGTTTGTGATGATTTTATAGACTCTAATAACGATAATAGAGATGGGATTTCAACTTTTGATTTTTACTGGACAAAAGCAAAAATATTAGAACAACTGGCAAATCAAAATTACACAATAAATTACTTTCGTAACAAAATCGATGCCTTATCTCAACTCAATCCTATTACTGATATTTCAAAATACAGAAATACTGGTTATCCTAAATCACAAGATATATGGGTAAGAGTAGAAAGCAGCATAGATAATGCGTGTGTTGGTTTAGGACCTTATATTACTTTAAAAGTTGAGGCATTGCCTTTTGCAAATCCAGTAAATATTCCTAGAAAATGTGATGACAATCAGGATGGAATAGTCACTTTTGACACATCCAATTTAGAATCAACTTTAATAGGGACAAATCAATTTTATCCCATTATTGTAAAATATTTTGACCAAAATAACAACCCGTTACCAAGTCCTTTTCCTGCTAGTTTTACAACAAAATCTCAAGTTATAAAAGCTGTTGTAACAAACAACACAACTTTAAAATGTTATGATGAAACTAAAATTCAATTTATAGTTGATGTTTTGCCACAAGCATTTCCGGTTGCTTCTAGCCTAACAACTGTTTGCGATGACGAATTAGATCCTTTGAATCAAGACGGAAAATATGCATTTGACACTTCAACATTCGAAGCAACTATTCTAGGTGGTCAAACAGGAAAGACAGTAAAATACATAGATGGAAATGGAAATCAATTACCTAGCCCGCTTCCTAATCCGTTTAAAACAGGAACCCAAAATGTAGTAGCGACAGTATTAAATCCTGCTAATACTTCTTGCACATCAACAACACAATTAAATTTTGTTGTAAATCCTCTTCCAAAAATCAATTTGAATACCAATGGCAACGAAAATAAGTTGGTTTGTTCTAATGATCCTACTTTTTCTGTTCTACTTGATGCAGGAATTCAAGACAATTCATCACCAAACGATTATACTTATACATGGTCAAAAGACGGTATTATTTTAGGTAAAAAACCAGAATTATCCGTAAATAAAAAGGGCACTTATACCTTAGAAGTAAAAAATTCCTTTGACTGTAGCCGATTACGAAACATTACTGTGAATGCCTCAGATATTGCTAAAATTGAAACTATTGAAATTATAGATATGACTGATGTCAATACGGTTACCGTAAATGTAACCGGGCCAGGGAAATATGAATATAGTATAGATGACCCTGTTGGTTTTTGGCAAGACTCTAATTTCTTTGCTAATGTGCCTTCAGGAATTCACGATGTTTATATAAAGGATAAAAATGGCTGTGGCTATGTTAGCAAAACAATTGCCGTTATTGGAGCGCCAAAATTCTTCACTCCAAACAATGATGGCTATAACGATTATTGGAGTATAAAAGGCGTGAATGAAACTTTCAATTCTAAATCTATAATCTATATTTTTGATCGATATGGAAAACTTATAAAACAGTGGGCCCCTTATTTAAACCAAGGCTGGGATGGTACTTATAACGGATCGCCTTTGCCTGCAGATGATTATTGGTTTACGCTAAAACTAGAAGATGGCCGAGAAACAAATGGTCATTTTAGCTTGAAACGATAGGTATTCAATTGCTATAAATAAGTAAATATTCCAATAGTATTATAGAAAATTAACAATTTTAAGAAATGAAAAATGCTATTTTTTTTATAATAATCCTACTCTTGTTTTCTAAAATTGGATTTGCAACTAATTCTATAATCACGCCAAAACAAGATTCTATTTCATCTAGAAATGACACCATTAGTTATAAATCATTTCCGTTTTTTAAAATCAATAAAACATCATCACCCGCAACTAATCTTTTAGAAATAAAGGCAACAGGCGATCAAGTTTATTGTCCACAAACAGCAATAAATATCGTAACCGATATTACAATAACAGATTCTGAACATATAAATACTGATGCAATCTATATCCAAATTTCAACGGGATATAATGATTCACAAGATTTACTAACCTTAACTGGTTCTCATCCAACAATAAAATCAGTTTGGGATTTAACCACAGGTAGACTAACGCTAACCTCAAAAAATCCAGGTATTCTAGTCAATTATGATGATTTTATTAAGGCAATAAAAGATGTAGTTTATACCAACTCGTCCTATAAACCAACCGGAAATAGAACCTTTTCTATAAGTACAGATAAACTTAGTTACTTACCATCTAATCAACATTTTTATGAGTTTGTATCAAGCAAAGGAGTTACTCCAGATTTAGGCATTGATTGGGGAATAGCTGATAAATTAGCAAATGCAAGAACGTATCATGGATTAAAAGGCTATTTAGTCACCATATTATCGGCAGATGAAAACCAACTAGCAACAACACAACAAACAATAAATGGCGGTGGATGGATTGGCGGTTCTGATACCGTAGAAGAAGGCGTTTGGAAATGGATGACAGGCCCCGAGAAAGGAACACAGTTTTTTTTCAACTTATCTTCCACTCCAGCGCCAGGTGTTTTTATATCTAATCCTCGTGGAGTTGGGTATGTTTCAAATTATGCAAATTGGAATAGAAGCAGTACCAATTGGTACAACGGAATTCAAATTTACGAACCCGATAATATTTATAATTTATTTAGAGAAGATGAAGATTATGTTATAATTGTAGATAATGATGGAAAAGGAACTAAAGGAACGTGGAATGACTTAAATTACTATGGCGAATCATTTGAAGGTTCTCAACAAGCCAACGGATTTATCGTAGAATATGGCGGAATGCCAGGTGATCCCGAAATACATTTAGCCACAAGTACCTCTTTAACCATTCCTCAAATTACCAGTACTACCGAGTCAGCAACCTGTGGAAATGGCAATTTAATTTTAGAAGCAACCTCTAATTTAGGAACTATTAATTGGTTTAAAAATGAAACTGGTGGTATTGCCATTGCAACAGGAACAACTTTTACGACACCTAATCTATCAAAAACCACCACCTACTATATAGACACCGAATATAGTCTTTGTGATAAATATTCAACTAGAACACCAGTAACTGCAACTATTTATAATATCCCAGTAATTACAACCACAAATTCGAGGTTCACTTTATGTGGTCCTGGTAGTGTGACACTAGAGGCAAAAACAACCGAAGGAACAATATATTGGTATAGTGAATCAAATGGGAACAATCTAATTGCAGTAGGAACAACGGTAACAAGAACTTTTGATAAAAACACAACATTATACATTGAGGCAGTTAACCAAAATTGTACGACGGGGACTCGAGTTCCAGTTGAAGTAGTTGTATATACTCTGCCTATTATTCCTGATGAAGATTTAGTTATTTGTAAAACAAAAAAGTTAATAATTGACGCTAAAATTTCAGAAATAGGAATGACCTATTTATGGTCTAATGGAGAACAAACTCAAACAATCGAAATTTCTAAAGCTGGAATATATACGGTTGATATAACCCGTGCTGCACCCGAAAATTGCACCGTCCAAAAAAAAATAACAGTAACAGAAAACCCGGCTCCTATAATAGAAACAGTTTCCGTTGAAGAAACAACAGTAACCATAAAATTAAAAAATCCTAATACTTATTATGAATTTTCTATTGATGGAATAAACTATCAAGCATCAAATGTTTTCGAAAATTCTTCAGCTGGACTACAATTAGCATCTGTAAGAGAAGTAAATGGTTGCAACTATGTCGCCGAAAATTTTGTAGTAATAGTAACCCCTCGTTTTTTCACCCCAAACAATGACAACTTCAATGATTATTGGGAAGCAAAAGGTTTAATTAATTTTCCAAATGCAGTAATCACTATTTTTGACCGATACGGAAAACTAATTACCCAGCTAAATTCATTAAAACCAAAATGGGACGGAACATTCAATAATAAGCTTTTGCCTTCTGATGATTATTGGTATGTATTAAATTTAGGAAATGGAATGGCAGTAAGAAAAGGACATTTTTCTCTAAAAAGGTGATTTTTATTCACTAACTTTTTTTTGAATTTCATCTAAAATATAAAGGTAGTCTTCTTGATTTTTCACAAAATCACGATTAGTAATATCTATCATCAATACATTTAATTTGCTTTGTGATTTGATATACTCTAAATAACCATCATTAATTTTATCCAAATAGGAAGCTGAAATATTTTGTTCATAATCTCTGCCTCTTTTCTTGATATTGGCTAACAAACATTCGGAATTTTGATACAAATAAACATACAAATCGGGTTTTGGTATTTCCTTATAAACAATGTTAAATATCGTGCGATACAATCGATATTCCTCTTCGGCAAGTGTAATTTTGGCAAAAATCAAGGATTTAAAAATATGATAATCAGCAACTATAAAATCCTTAAACAAATCAAATTGAGCTAAATCATCATGTATTTGCTGGTATCTATCGGCAAGGAAAGACATTTCAAGCGGAAAAGCATAACGGCTTTGATCTTCATAAAATTTTGGAAGAAAAGCATTATCAGCAAAACGTTCTAGGACCGTTTTAGCATTAAAGTCTTCGGCAAATCTTGTAGCTAAGCTTGTTTTACCTGCACCTATATTTCCTTCAAAAGCAATATAATTATAGTTTTCTAAAGAAATTTTATCCAATGGTATTTCTAATTTTTGAACTAAAGTGCAAACGCTTTTATCAGGAGATATTTCAATTAAATCTGATATTTTTTTTTGAAGAATAGGATGTTCCCAATCTAAATTCAAATCCTGCATAGGTAACAAAACAAATTTTCTGTTTTGCATGAGAGGATGGGGAACTTTTAGATTTTCGGTTTCAATTATTTCCTCATCAAAAGTGATTAAATCGATATCTATAATTCGGGATTGATAGTTTAAATTTTGGCCACGAACACGACCCATTTTTTTTTCAATCTTTAAAAAAGCAGTCAAAACAGCCTGTGCGTTTTTATAAGTATGTAAGACCAAAGCACAATTATAAAAGGCATCACTATCAAAACCCCAGGAGGGAGTTTCATATAAATTCGAAACTTTGATAATTGTTCCAATTTCCTGATGAATGAACTGCAAACAATTTTCTATGTTTTTTAGACGATTGCCTTGATTGGTTCCAATGGATAAAACGATCTGATGTTGTAATTTCATATTAGTATCAGTTTTGAAATAAACCATGCAAATTTTACGAAGTTATTTTGTTTTTTTGTGCAACAAATCATTTGAATAGGACCGCTATTGAAATGGTTTTTAACGCAGAAAAAGAGAAAATTATAAGTCAAAACAAAGTTCACTTAACACAAATGAAAGTAAAAACATAGTGAAGTAAATGTAATGTTTATTTTGAAAAATATACTTGACCACAAATTAAGTAAAAGAATTTTAGAATTGAACTATATTTGCGTTCGAGTTGATAACAATTTAACAGTTAAAAAAAATTGATTTTGTAACACAAACACTCGTTTTGCTACTTATTAAAAAAAATAAAATTATGAAGTTTTTAGGAAATGTATTGGCAACCGTTGTTGGTTTATTCGTTTTTATTATGATGTTCGTTTTCGGAATAATAATCATTGCTACCGTTTTTGGTGGCAATTCCGAAGAAATTGCAGTTAAAGATAATTCGGTTATCGAATTAAATTTAGAACACATCAATAATGATTATGCTGGAAAATATAAAGATCCTTGGATGTCAATTTTATCCGATGGAGAAAAAGTGGGCCTTATTGACGTGATCAACGCCATCGAAAAAGCAAAAACAGACGATGACATCAAGGGAATTTCGATTTTGAATGACGAATCCGAATTAGGGATGGCGCAAAGAAAAACACTGCGTGATGCAATGGAAAATTTCAAAAAATCAGGAAAATTCGTAATGGCTTATGCCAATTCCTATTCACAAAAAGAATACTATTTAAATTCTGTGGCCAATACCATCTACCTGAATCCGATTGGCGATTTTAATTTCAAAGGACTATCCGCCGAAATTATGTTTTTCAAGGATTTACAAGAAAAAACAGGCGTTAAAATGGAAGTTATTCGTCACGGAAAATACAAAAGTGCTGTGGAGCCTTTTTTAGAAAATAAAATGAGCGATGCCAATAGAGAACAAACTTCGGCATTATTAAATTCGATTTGGAGTTCGGTTACCGATGATATTTCAAAAAGTAGAAATATAACTGTAACAAAATTAAACGAAATTGCCAATGGCCTTCAAGCAAGAACTCCGGAAATGGCAAAAGCAGAAAAATTAATAGATGTTATAGCTTATGAAGATAGCTACCATGACGCTATTCGACAAATTTTGAAGGTCGAAAAAAACAAAGATTATAACAAAATTAGCATTTTGGACTATACCCGAAAAATGATAACTACATCAGAAAACACAGATGCGGTAGATAAAATTGCAATTATTTATGCACAAGGAGAAATAAAAAGTGGGGAAGGTGATGTAAATACAATTGGAGAAATTTCTATGAATCGCTCGCTGATAGAAGCTAGAAAAAATAAAAATATCAAAGCAATTGTCCTTAGAATCAATAGCCCTGGAGGGAATGCATTGACATCCGATTTGATTTGGAGAGAAATCGAATTGACCAAGAAAGTAAAACCGGTGGTGGTTTCTATGGGAAATTATGCCGCTTCAGGCGGATATTATATTGCATGTAATGCTAACAAAATTTTCGCCGAGAACAATACTATTACAGGTTCAATAGGAGTTTTTGGAATATTACCTAATTTCAGCCCATTGGCAACAAAAATAGGTTTGCATACCGAGCAAGTAAAAACCAATGAAAATGCAGCTGAATATAGTCCGTTTTTACCTTTGGAAGAAAAATTCAAATCCACAACCCTTGAAGGTGTGGAGCATATCTACAAAACATTTGTAACCCACGTTGCCGAAGGAAGAAAAATGACCTTTGCACAAGTGGATTCGATTGCCCAAGGAAGAGTTTGGTCTGGTCGCGAAGCACTAAAAATTGGACTCGTTGATAAAATTGGTGGTTTAGATCAGGCTATTAAAGAAGCCGCAACTTTGGCAAAAATCAAAAAATACAATACACAAAATTTTCCAGAATATGAAAAAGACCTCAACGATATTCTAGGAAATTTGCCATTTGCAAAATCTAAAGAATCTTTTATAAAAGAGGAATTTGGTATGGAAACCTATAAAATCATGGAGCAAATAAAAAGAGTTCAATCTAAAAAAGGAGTTCAGGCATTAATGCCTTTTGAGATTAATATTCAGTAGTTTTTTGATCAAAAGTGATTTTCATACATAAAAATTTATTTTTAAAAACATAGATTTTTATTAGTTTTTAAAAGTCGCTTTACTTGATTTTAGTATATCATATTTAGGATTAAACAAAATTGGGCTCCATAACTCCTTTTAGTAGGTTTATATCTGAATTATTTTTAAAATTTATAATTAGTTGGACTTTATATTAATTACATCCAACGGATTCTATTAAATATTAATTTGCACAACATAACCTTCGGAACTGCGAACATTAAAAACTGTTCCGTTTTCGAAAATTAAATATTGCCCTTTTATTCCGGTGAGTTTTCCTTGAAAATGAGGTGTTTTTTCTAAACTCAAACTATTCACTTTATTGGGATATTCTAAAACTGGATAATCCATAAGGTATAAATCCTCTTTTTGGGAGTAGAAATATTCCTTCACTTCGGATGGAATTAAGTTTTCGACTTTTAATCTTTCAGTAACTAAATCGACTTGTTCCACATCGTTTTGGAGCATTTTACGCCAATTGGTTTTATCGGCATAATGATTTTTCAAAGCAACTTCGGTAATCCCTGCAAGGTAGCGATTAGGAACTTCTACAATCGAAATAGCTTGCGTGGCGCCCTGATCGATCCATCGAGTAGGCATTTGGGTTTTTCGGGTCACGCCTACTTTCACTTCACTTGACAAGGCTAAATAAACGATATGAGGTTGCAATTGAACTTTTTTTTCGTAAGCGATATCTCGATCTTCAATACCTAGATGCGCCTTGCTTAACTCGGGTTTCATTATCCAATCGCCTACAGCGGGACTCGAATAAAAACATTCATAGCAAAACCCCTGACGATATATTTTTTTCTTTTTTCCACAATTCAAACATTGGTGACCCACAAAATTAATTGTTAGGCTTTTATCCAACAATTGATTCATATTTAGAAAACTGTTTTCGAAAACCAAGTAATATTGAATTGGATTTCCAAATTCGGTTTGCATTTTAGTAAGTACGCCTTCGTATGTCATTTAATTTCTGATTGTAGATTAACGATTTATGATTTTAGATTTTGGAGTATAAAGATTAGATTTCTATTTATTAGTAACCCTATCTAAGGCAGAATCTTTATGAAAATAGATTTTTTATATAAAAAAACACTATTTTTGATACGAATGCAAAGTTAGTATTTGTCAATCGATAATCAAATCTAAAATCATAAATCAGCACTCTAAAATCATAAATTTCTATGCCGATACCTATCATTAATTCGTTTGCCTCATGGGTCTTGAAGCAAAGGATTCATCAGATCGAGCTTTTTGTTAAATATCCCAATGAGGTTCAAGAAGAATTATTGATGAACTTGATTAAGGCAGCCGAAAACACAATTATTGGTCAAGAATATGATTATGCATCTATAAATTCTTATGCTAATTTCGCCGAAAGAATTCCTGTTTCGACTTATGAAGAATTACAACCACTGATTGAGCGTACCCGAAAAGGCGAGCAAAATGTTTTTTGGGAAACTCCTATAAAATGGTTTGCCAAATCGAGCGGAACGACCAATGCCAAAAGCAAATTTATTCCCGTAAGTTACGAAGCCTTAGAGGATTGTCATTACAAAGGAAGCAAGGATCTGTTGTGCATGTATCTCAATAATAATGAAAATTCCGAAATGTTTTTGGGAAAAAGTCTTCGTCTTGGCGGAAGCTCTCAAATTTATGAAGATAACGATACTTTTTTTGGCGATTTATCCGCTATTTTAATTGAAAATATGCCTATTTGGGCCGAATTCAGTAGCACGCCAAATAATAAAACCTCGTTGATGAGCGATTGGGAAACAAAACTTCCCGCGATAATAAATGAAGTCAAAAATGAAAATGTAACCAGTTTTGCTGGAGTTCCTTCGTGGATGCTAGTCTTAATGAATAAATTACTCGAAGAAACAGGCAAAGGAAATTTGCTGGAAGTATGGCCAAATCTTGAAGTCTATTTTCATGGTGGTGTAAGTTTTGAACCTTATCGAGAACAATACCAAAAAATTCTACCTAAAAACGATTTCAAATATTACGAAATATACAATGCTTCCGAAGGATTTTTTGCCATTCAGGATTTGAATAACTCCAATGATTTGTTGTTGATGCTGGATTACGGAATATTTTACGAATTTATACCGATGGATACTTTTGAAACTCCAGATCAAAAAATAATCCGATTATCTGAAGTGGGTCTATTTAAAAACTATGCCATTATCATTACCACAAATTCAGGTTTATGGCGCTACTTAATAGGCGACACCGTTCGGTTTACGAGCTTAAATCCGTATCGAATTCGGGTTTCGGGAAGAACAAAACACCACATCAATGTTTTTGGCGAAGAGTTAATGGTCGAAAATACCGATCAGGCTATTACCAAAGCTTGCCAAATTACCGGAACCGAAATGGTCGATTATACTGTTGCGCCCATTTTCATGAAAGACAAGGAAAAAGGAGCCCACGAATGGATTATCGAATTCAGGAAAAACCCAGCTGATATTGGCCTTTTCCAAAAAGTATTGGACGAAACATTGCAATCTTTAAATTCGGATTACGAAGCCAAACGTTATAACAATATGACGCTAAATCCATTAGTTGTAAATATTGCTCGTAAAAATTTATTTTATGATTGGCTAAAAGACAAAGACAAACTAGGCGGACAACACAAGATTCCAAGATTATCGAACCAAAGAGATTACTTGGAACAATTGAAGGATATGCAGGTGATTGTAAATCAATAAAATGAAAAGACTACTATTAATACTATTATTTATTTCTTTCCTGATTTCTTGCGGACCACACCGATTAAAATGCGGACCAAGAGGAAATTGTAATGCTTCGGAAAAGCAAATTCTAAATCAGTTTAGAGAGAATCATCAGAAACAAATTGTAAAAATTTAACCAACAAAAAAGCCTTAGTTTTTCTAGGCTTATGTATGTAATTTGAATATATATATTATTCTTGCATCATATCAATATGTCTGTCGTGATATCCCAAAAGGTATAATATTCCGTCTAGACCTAGACTTGATATTGAAGTGGAAGCGTTTTCTTTTACTTTCTGTTTCGCGTGAAAAGCAATTCCTAAACCTGCCAAATTTATCATTGGCAAATCATTAGCTCCATCACCCACAGCAATAGTTTGATTGATATGAATCCCTTCTTTATCGGCAATAGCTTGAAGATATTCGGCTTTTTTTGCGCCATCAACAATTTCACCTAAATATTTACCAGTCAGTTTTCCGTTTTTAATCTCCAATTGATTGGCAAAAACGTAATCGATTCCCAATTCTTTTTGCAAATAATCACCAAAATAAGTGAATCCTCCAGATAAAATAGCGGTTTTGTAGCCGTAATATTTCAAGGCTCTCATCAATCGATGTGCTCCTTTTGTTATCGGTAAATTTATTGCCACATTATGCAGAACATCTTCGCTCAAACCTTCCAATAAAGCCATACGTTTTTTGAAGCTTTCGCTAAAATCTATTTCGCCGTTCATTGCTGATTCGGTGATGGCCCTAACTTCTTCGCCAACACCTGCTAATTCGGCTAATTCATCGATTACTTCGGTTTGAATCAAGGTAGAATCCATATCAAAACACACTAAACGTCTGTTTCTTCTATAAATATTATCTTCTTGAAATGAAATATCAACGTCTAATTTTCTGGAAATTTCCATAAAACTAGCCGTCATCAACGTTTTGTCTTTAATAATACCCGTTACAGATAATTGCACACAAGAACGTGGATATTCTTCTTTTTCGACTACCGAAGTTCTTCCAGTTAATCGTATAATCGAATCGATATTTAATTTTTGATCCGACATTATTTTAGTTACCGCCGCTAATTGTGCCGCTGTCAACTTTTCGCCCAAAACATTGATAATAAAACGTTGCTTGCTCTGTCCTTTAACCCAAATTTCATAATCCGGAATTGTGATTGGAATAAACTTGACATTAATTCCTAGTTCGTATGCTTTGAACAATAAATCTTTTAAAACAGGTGCTGAAGAAGAGCCTGCTTTTATTTCAAATAATATACCTAAAGATAAGGTGTCATGAATATCGGCTTGACCAATATCTAAAATAGTGGCGTCGTAATTTGCCAATATCGATGTTAAACCAGCTGTTACTCCCGGTTTATCCTGACCAGAAACTTTTAACAAAATAATCTCTTTATCTTCTAGTATCATTTTTATTTAAATTGATTTACAAGGGGCAAAAATCGACAATCTATTGTAGATAAAAAAGAATAACGCACGTTTTTTTAGAAAGCAAAAATAGAGGTTTGAATTTATTACACCCTTTTTTGTCGCTATATTTATTCTCGCTTTGTCATTTCGACGAAGGAGAAATCACATAACGAGAGCAACTAATGTGATTTCTCCTTCGTCGAAATGACAAAATAATGCTGCATAACTCTTAATTTAAAACTATCAGCCATAAAAAAACCCAACAAGTAAAAAAACCTGTCGGGTTTGAAATTCTATAAATCAAAAAATTAAGAAGCGATTTCTAATCGTTTCAATAAGTTTCTATTCAATGTTTCTTTTGCGTAATCTACGTCGATTTCTAATGTTTTATCATCCGAACTTGGCAATTCATACATCGCATCCGTTAAGATCGCTTCGCATAAAGAACGCAATCCACGTGCTCCAAGCTTGTATTCTAATGCTTTTTCGACAATAAAATCCAAAGCATCGCTTGTGATATTGAAAACCACGTCATCCATTAAAAACAACTTTTGATATTGTTTGATTAAGGCATTTTTCGGCTGCGTCAATATCGCTCTTAAGGTTTCTCTATCCAAAGGATCCATGTGGGTTAACACTGGTAAACGACCAATAATTTCTGGAATCAATCCAAAATCTTTGATGTCTTTTGGGATAATATATTGCAACAAATTATCTTTGTCAATATTATCCACATTTTTAGAGGTAGAATAACCAACCGCTTGACGGTTCAATCGTTTTGAAATAATACGTTCAATTCCGTCGAAAGCACCACCGGCAATAAACAAAATATTTTGAGTATTTACCTCAACAAATTTCTGATCTGGATGTTTACGTCCTCCTTTTGGCGGAACATTCACAACCGTTCCTTCAAGTAATTTCAACAAAGCTTGTTGAACTCCTTCACCAGAAACATCACGAGTTATAGATGGATTATCGCTTTTTCGAGCAATTTTATCAATTTCGTCAATGAAAACAATTCCTCTTTCGGCTTTAGCCACATCATAATCGGCAGCTTGCAAAAGACGTGTTAAAATACTTTCGACATCTTCTCCCACATAACCTGCTTCGGTCAAAACAGTCGCATCTACAATTGCCAAAGGAACGTCTAGCATTTTGGCAATAGTTTTGGCAACTAACGTTTTTCCCGTTCCGGTTTGGCCCACCATGATAATATTACTTTTTTCGATCTCTACATCGTCATGCAATTCTTGTTGCATCAAACGTTTGTAGTGATTGTAAACTGCAACAGCCATTACTTTTTTTGTCTGATCCTGACCAATTACATATTGGTCTAGAAAAGCTCTGATTTCTTTTGGTTTCTTTAAAATCAAATCCGCTGGTAAGTTCGTCTTACCGCTTGATTTTATTTCTTCGAGAACTATTCCGTGGGCTTGTTCGATACATTTATCACAAATGTGAGCATCGATTCCGGCAATCAATAAATTGGTTTCCGGTTTTTTTCTTCCACAGAAAGAACATTCTAATTTTGGTTTTGCCATTTTTTATAGTCAAAAAGTCGTAAAGTCAAAAGTCGTAAAGTCTAGCAATGCTTTTGACTTTCGACTTTTGACTTTCGACAAATATTTATCCTCTTCTCAACACTTCATCAATCATTCCGTATTCTTTTGCTTCATCAGCAATCATCCAATAATCGCGTTCGCTGTCTTTGTGAACTCTATCGAATGTTTGACCCGAATGATGCGAAATGATTTGATATAATTCATCTTTCAATTTCAACATTTCACGCAAGTTGATTTCCATATCCGTTGCAACACCTTGTGCTCCGCCTGATGGTTGGTGAATCATAACTCTTGAATGTGGCAATGCCGAACGTTTTCCTGCTGCACCAGCACATAAAAGAACGGCTCCCATAGAAGCTGCCATTCCGGTGCAAATTGTTGCTACGTCAGGTTTGATGTATTGCATCGTGTCATAAATTCCTAATCCTGCATAAACACTTCCTCCTGGAGAATTCAAGTAAATTTGAATGTCTTTTGAAGCATCAGCGCTTTCAAGAAAAAGCAATTGCGCTTGAACGATATTTGCAATTTGGTCATCGATTCCTGTTCCAAGGAAAATGATTCGGTCCATCATTAATCTCGAGAATACGTCTAATTGAGATATATTCAGTTGACGTTCTTCGATGATATAAGGGGTCATATTTGTAGGCGTCATTGCGCTTACGATTTTGTCATAATACATTGCATTTACACCTTGGTGTTTTGTAGCAAATTTTTTAAATTCTTTTCCGTAGTTCATATTTTAAAAAGTTTAAATTTTGAATTTTGAAGTTTTAGGAAGCTCAACTTATGAACTTTAATCCTTAAAAACTAAAAAATAAAGAGCGTCAAAAAAATATTCTTTTGACGCTCAAATATACTTATTTTTTAGAAATTATTCTCCGTATGAAGCGGCAATAAATTCTTCGTAAGTCACTTCTTTTGTTGTTGGATTTGCTTTTTCTTTGAACACTTCCAATAATTTTTCGGCAACAACCTGATCAGAAAGCCTTTTAACTTCGTCTTGGTTGGCCAAAACTCTAGCTACAATTCCTTGAACTTCTTCGTCAGTAGGATTTGTTTGCCCGAATTGTGCCATTTGCTGACGGATAGATTTTGTAGTAAAAGCTTTCAAATCTTCGAAAGTAATTTTGATATCGCTTTGCGCCATTGCTTTTCCTTCTATTAATTGAAAACGCAACCCTTTTTCAGATCTTGCATATTCTACCGCTGCTTCTTCAGGAGAAAGTTGTTTTTCACCAACTGTTTGCAACCATTTAATTAGGAATTCAGCTGGCAAATCAAATTTTGTGTTTTCGATTAAAAATTCCGTTACATCCCCTAATAATTTTTGATCTGCTTGTTGAGCGAATTGAATTTCGGCATCTTCTTTAATTTTTCCTTTCAATTCTTCAAGAGAAGCTACGTTTCCAGGTCCAAAAAGTTTATCGAATAATTCTTGATTTAATTCAGCTAATTCAGTTGAATTGATTCCGTCAATTGTAAAATCAACATCAACTTCTAATCCGTGAACATCATCATGAGCCACTTTCATAAAATCCATTAATTGATGATCGTCTGCGAATAAACCTTTTGTGTTCACCGTAACTACATCCCCTACTTTTTTCCCGATGAATTTATCGGCAGTAGCTTTATCTTTGAAAATATCCAAAGAAATAGTTGTTGGGTTAGCAATTCCTTTTACTTCGTTTGTAAAAACTCCAGAAACATCGAAACCAGCTGCAACGACTTCTTGTGGAACTGCTTTTCCAAATTGCTTTTGGATACGCGCAACTTGACCGTCAATTAATTTTGCATCGGCAGTAACTACATATTTAATAATATTGTTTTTTGCTTCAAGATCTAGCTCAAAACTTGGAACCAAACCAATTTCATATTCAAAAACTAACTCTTCGTCATCCCAAGAAAAGTTTTCATTTACTTTAGCAAGAGGCGTTCCTAGAAGGTTTAATCTTTCGGATTGTACGTAACGCTCCAAAGCTAAATCTACCACTTTTTTAACTTCTTCTTGTTTGATAGCTTTACCATATTGTTTTTCAACAAGGTCTTTTGGCACAGCTCCCTTTCTAAAACCTTTAACAGTTGCTAAAGGCATTTTTTCATTTATTCTTTTTGCTACTTGACCTTTGTAATCCATGTGAACCACTGTCATTACAATTGTCTCGTTGACTGCGTCTAATGCTACTCTTTTAATATCCATTTCTGTCTTTAATTTACATAATAAAATTGGGTTGCAAAATTATAAAATTTTTACAACCCAAACAAGTTTTTAATATATTGAATTCAAGCTAATTATTTCCTTGAAAATACGAAGATTATTTAGTAATCTTCTCCAAAAATCCCAGAGGCAATTGACTGAAAAATAGAGAGAATCACACTAAAAAGTAAAGCCGTCCAAAATGAACTTATTTCGAAACCTTGGACAATTTTAGAGCATAATAAAATAATTATTGCATTGATAACAAATAAAAACAAACCCAATGATAAAATTGTAGCGGGCAATGTAAATAAAATTAATAATGGTTTTACAAACGTGTTAAGCAATCCTAAGACAACGGCAACTATAAGTGCTGTTTTAAAATCGGCAATCTTTACACTTTTCATAAAATGAGCGATTAACATCACTAAAGCGGATGTTATTAGAATTCGAACTAGTAGTTTCATCTGTTTTTATTTAAAATTAAAGATTTATTTTACAAAAGAATAGTTTAAAATTGAATTAAAAAAAATTAATCTCATTTTTATAATGGTAAATTTAACTTAAATAATAAAAACCAACCCTATGATTGTAATACATTAGCTTCCTAATCTTTAAAAAGTATAAAAATGAAAAATGTTTTTTTAGCAGTAGTTGCCCTTTTAGGATTTGCATTCACCAGTTCAGCTCAATTAAGCACTTCAAAAACAGTCAAGAAAACCGAAAAAATTACTAAAGAAGTAAAAAAAGACGGTAAAATGACTGAGTTAAAAAAAACAGAAACGAAGACTGTTTTGAAAAAGGACGGAACCCCAGACAAACGTTATAAACAAGCTGAAGAAGCTAAACCAATGTTGAAAAAAGATGGGACTCCTGACAAACGCTTTAAAGTGAAAAAATAAGATTTGATTCACTATTAAATGCCACTTTTAAGTGGCGTTTTTTAGGTAATAAATTATAAATCCTTTATTCTAGAAACGCATTAGTTATTTCGAAAAAAAGTTTTGGATTTTCAGCATGAAGCCAATGGCCCACTTTGGGTATCGTTTCGACTATTGAACTAGGGAAATGCTGTTTAATGTTTTCAAAATCTTCATCAAGAATATAATTAGAGTTGCCGCCACGAATAAAAAGTGTTGCATTATTAAAAATAGCATTCTCAGGTAGCGGTTTTCCTATTTCGTCCAAATTTATATTGAAAACTGCCAAATTAAATCGAAAGGCTAATTGTCCTGGCTCTTGCCAATACAAGCTTTTCATCAAGAATTGTCGGGTTCCAAAATCAAAAATGTGTTGCGAAAGTATTTCTTCGACTTCGTTTCGACTTGGTTTAATTGAAAAATCAACCGCATTCAAACCTCCTAATATCGCTTGATGATGTTGTGGGTAAAATTTTGGACCAATATCAGCCACAATCAATTTATCGACTTTGTTTGGATAGGTTGTCGCAAAAAGCATCGCAGTTTTCCCTCCCATCGAATGCCCTAATACATCCATTTTTTCGAGATTATTGGCCATGCAATATTCATGAACATCCTGAACCATTAATTCATAATTAAAATCTGGAGAATGAAAACTTCGACCATGGTTGCGCAAATCCAATAGATGCACTTCAAAACCATTGGCAGCAAATTGCACTCCCATTGTTTTCCAATTGTCGGACATTCCTAAAAATCCATGAAGAATCAATAGTGGCTTCCCTGAGCCTTCAATTTTTGAATAAAGCATTTCTTATTTTTCTTTATTTTCCAATTCCTGCACATTCCCGGTTCTGTTGAGAATACCCCAACCTTGCAATTCGCCTTTGATGGCTTTTCTAAAAGATTTAATTAAAATATAATACATCAATTGTCTATAAATTAATTTTTGAGGTATTAGCCAAACCAATTTTTTATAATCTTCTTTTTCAAAATAAAAGGCTACTGCAGCACCTATAATATCAATAATCATAAATATTATATAGTATAAAATAATTTTATCAAAACTAGCGGGCATTATTCCAATAGAAGCCAACAATAGACTGACAAGTAATATTAAATCTGCCAAGGGAGATAAGAAAGGTAATATTATTTGAAAGATCAAAATGTTTGGGAGAGCAATCATCCCAAAATTCTTGTGTTTCCGTTTGAATAATGATTTTCTATGTTTCCAAAAACTTTGAATGACACCAAAACTCCATCTAAATCTTTGTTTTAGAAATTGACTCATGGTTTCAGGAACTTCAGTATACGAAATGGCAGATGTACAATTACGAATTAAATATCCTTGCCCGTGAAGACGCATTGTTAAGTCACAATCTTCTGCTAATGTATCCGACGTAAATCCACCGGCTGATATAACTGCTTCTTTTCTAAATGCTCCAATAGCTCCAGGTACTACGGTAATACATTCAAGAAAATCAAAAGCACGACGGTCAAAATTTTGCGAGGTAATGTACTCAATACTTTGCCATCTAGAAATCATATTGACTTCGTTACCTACTTTTACATTTCCAGCAATGGCTCCAATTTTTGGATCAATAATTTTATGATTTTCAGAATCTCTGACAAAAAATTTATCCATTAAAAATGAAATAGCATCCTTTTTCAATTGGGTATCCGCATCTATACAAACAAGGAATTCATAGCTTGATTTTTCAATCCCAAAATTAAGAGCTGTTGCTTTACCGCCATTTAATTTGGTGAAAATTTTTACTTTAGGATTATCTTTAAATTCATTTAGAACTTTATCATAAGTCCCGTCCTTACTACCATCATCGACAAAAACAACTTCAAGATTAGGATAATCTTGATTAAGTAAACTATTGATGGTTCTAAGGCAATTTACCTCTTCATTATAGGCAGGTACTATTACAGAAACAAATGGTTTTTCTATAATAGTTTCGTCATTTATTATAGATTCTTCCTTATTTTCAGACAATTTTCTGATATAAGCAATAATCATAATAATAATCATTCTTGAGATCGAAAGAATAATACCAACAATGAATAACAAGAAAACAATTTTATTTAACCAATACGAAACTTCAGCAAAAATAAAATTCATCCTATTTTGCCAAGACAATTCAATTTTAGGCATTAAATCCTCTTTGGTTTTACCCATCAAATCAGCAACGGTAGTAAATTTACATCCTTTTTTCTTAAAATACTCTATTATTTTGGGTAGCGCATCAACGGTTGCTTGTCTAGAATTTCCTCCTGAATCATGTAACAAAATAATACTAGCATTACTAGAATTTGCTATTCTAATGGTTTCAGATAATATTATTGCGGCATTATGTTGGGGATTCCAATCATTAGGATCTATGCCCTCTCCAACACATATATAATTATCTTTTTTGGCTCTTGCAATTGGCTCAATCTCGTCATAGGTCTGGGGTTCACTATCCGCATTATAGGGTGCTCGAAACATTACTGTTGAATGCCCGGTTACACATTCTATAAGAGATCGGGTTGTTTTTAGTTCAAGATCAGCTCGATCGGGACTCATTTTTGCGACATTACTATGAGTGTAAGTATGATTCCCTATTTCATAACCATCTCTGTAAATCCGCTGAAGCAAAGGAATATTTTCTTGGACATTAATACCTACAACAAAAAAAGTTGCCGGTACATTTTCCTTTTCTAAAATATTCAAAATTTTAGGTGTGAATTCAGCATTTGGACCATCATCAAAAGTTAAAATAATTTTATGGCCTGGACCAATTGGCGTTTCATCTTCGGCGAATTTTTCATAAATATAACCCGACGGAAGTGTTAAAAAATCTTGTTCTGAAATAAGTAATTCATTTTTATCTATTTCAAATTTAATTTTTCCTTCTTGAGGTGTAAAAAGAATATCTAATAATTCTCCTTCACCAACATGGGTTGGTTTAATATTTGGATCATAAGGAATTGAGCTCATTAACGAGAAATCAAAAGGATGTTTCCGTAAGGATTGAGTGCTTAAATCCCGACCATAGTAATGCCAAATCCTTGGATCCTCGCCTCCTAAACGCCATAAAGCAGTTCCTGCGGTACTATAATCATCTGCAAATCTTAATATATTAAAAGTTGTTGCAGCATCAACAAACCAAACCGAGTGATTAAAAGTTTCTTGAGAATTAATTTCTGAATATACGTAATTTGAATTGAAAGTATTGTTATCGTAATTAATTTTAGCTTTAGACAATTTAGCTCCATCAATCGCTTTAGAAAAAGTAATATCATTGGCAAATTTTTTACCCTCACCATCTGTAAACCAATCTCTTCCATAGCCCGCAACTCCAAGAATTATTTTTGAAGACGGCATATAATTATCCATAATATCCATTTGTTCTTCAATCCATTTTTGAGAACTAATGGGCCCTGGAGTGTTTACACTACTATATTGATCATAAGCCATAAGGATCATATAATCATTATATTGGGCTAATGATCTGTAATCAAAATCTTCATTATTAGGCAAAACATCCATAGAAACAACAAATCCATTTGAATGTAATTTTTGATATAATTCTTTTTGAAAATTAGTTAAAACCTCATTTTTAGATTCTATCAAATCTTCAAAATCAACATTAACACCTTGAAGTTTATACTTCGTAAGAACAGTAACTAAATCGTCAATTATAGTTTTTCTAATCGTTGCGTTAGCTAAAACTTTATGCAGCAATTCTCCATTAAAATCTCCCTTTATGTTTTTATCTTTGCTGGTAAGGAAATTGTTAAAAATAGGCTGAATACTCAAATTATGCTTTTTCATTACAGCTAAACCCTCGGGATCTATTCGAGTTTGAAGCCTAAATGTAACCGGATCTATAAAAAACCACTCTGGATAAATGGTGTTTAGTTTACCCGCGTTTCTTTTTAAATCGACAAGAGAAGCTTTATCCCAAGTTACGTAAAAGGCGGATCGAATTGTTTTTGCATCTACTATTTTAGATTTTAAACTTTTGATAGAATCTTCTTCAATTTTCTTCATCAAAAACTTTTCAAACCCAAAATACTTTTTATTTTCTTTAGACGCTAAAGTAAACTTATTATTAGGATTTAATTTACTTGTAAAAACACTCGCTTTATCTTTAAATTGCGGTAATGAAGGATTTACTGCATTAATAATTGTAATAACCGCTACCGAAATAACAAAAAATGCCAAAAAAATGATAACTCTACTTGTCCATTTAACGGTTAACCAACGCGCTTTATTATCGGTTTGAAAAATCTGATTAGAATTCATAAATTAATTTGATTTATTTTCAAAAGAGTACTTCTATTATTGTGCCAAAATTTAAAAAAGTCAGTCTAGTTTTTGCAAATACATATTTACAACATTTTCTAAACCAAGATAAATTGCCTCAGAGATTAGGGCATGACCAATTGAAACCTCAAGTAAACCAGAAATATTTTGATTAAAAAATTGAATATTATCTAGGCTTAAATCATGTCCCGCATTTATACCTAAACCAAGTTCATTTGCTAAAATTGCTGATTTTACATACGAATCGATTCCGTTTTTATTGCCAAGACTATATTCATGTGCAAAAGCTTCAGTGTACAATTCAATTCTATCCGATCCAATAATTTTTGCTCCTTCTATCATTTCTATAACTGGATCTACAAAAATCGAAGTTCTTATGCCGTTTCGTTGAAATTCTTGAACAATTTCTTTTAGATAATCTTTGTTTTTTAGGGTGTCCCAACCAGCATTTGAAGTAATTGCATCAATAGCATCCGGGACTAAGGTAACCTGAGTTGGTTTTATCTCAAGGACAAGATCTATAAAAGATTTTTCAGGATTTCCTTCAATATTATATTCAGTGAAAACGATATTTTTTAAATCGCGCGCATCTTGATAACGGATATGGCGCTCATCCGGACGTGGATGAATGGTGATTCCATGTGCTCCAAAATTCTGAATATCAGTAGCAACTTTTAATAAATCAGGAACATTTCCTCCTCGAGCATTTCGCAAAGTTGCTATTTTATTAATATTTACACTTAATTTTGTCATTACAATAATTCTAAAGCTAATTTATTTAATTTTTGAAATGCAAAAATACAAAGTTAAAGTGCCCATTATTGCATAAATTTGATTATTTTGCATGAAATATTTTGTAACCCTACTATGTCTGAAATAACAAACTATATTAACAATGATTTTAAAGCTATTGACAGTGAAGATAGAATTGAATCTGTCAAAGATTTTTTTTATGAATTAACTTTTTCTCATTTTCCTGTTGTTGAACATGAAATTTACATTGGATGTATTACTGCTGATGACATGGAAACTTTTGAAAATGACAAAAAAATTATTGATTACAGTTTTTCTTTCGAAAGATTTTTTGCCAGAACGAATATGATTTGGCTAGATATTTTAGAGATATTTGCTAAAAATAACACTAATTTAGTTCCTATTTTAGATGAAAATAACAAATATGTAGGCTATTATGAAATTGAAGATGTAGTTAGATTTTTTAACGAAACTCCATTTATAAAAGAGCCTGGAAGAATTATTATTGTTAAAAAAGGAATTCAAGAATATTCGGTTAGTCAAATTGCTCAAATTGTAGAAAATAACGACGGAAAAATTCTTGGACTTTTCGTATCCGAAACAGAAACAGATCGTATTCAAGTCACCATAAAAATAAATATTGGAGCAATGAATGAAATCATTCAATCTTTTAGACGATATGATTACGAAATCATCTCCGAACACCCAGAAGATAATTACATTAACACCTTAAAGGAGCGATCCAAATATTTAGACAAGTATCTTAATATATAATTATTTGTTAACCGATAAACAATTATGAAAGTAGCCATATACGGTCAATATTATCAAAATAGTACTGAACCAATCATCAAAGACATTTTTAGTTTTTTTATAAAAAACAATGTTGAAATGATTATTGAGTCTAATTTTTTGAATATTTTAAAAGAAAAAGAAATCATCAAGAAAGATTTTAAAACTTTCACTTTACATACTCAATTAGACACTAGTTTTGACATGTTGATAAGCATTGGAGGAGATGGTACTATTTTAAAAGCATCAACTCTAGTCAGAGATTCCGGCATACCAATATTAGGAATCAATGCAGGTCGTTTAGGTTTTTTAGCTAATGTTCAAAAAGATAATATAGCTGAATTTATGCAATTTGTAATCGACAAGAAATACACCCTTTCTAAAAGAACGCTATTGAGTCTAACGTGCTATCCCGAAAACGAAGCCATTCGAGACCTTAATTTCGCACTAAACGAAATTACGGTTAGCCGCAAAGACACTACATCAATGATAACGGTAGAAACCTATTTGAACGAGGAATATTTAAATTCCTATTGGGCTGACGGATTAATAATTGCAACACCTACAGGATCAACTGGTTATTCTATGAGTTGCGGAGGTCCAATCTTGACACCAGATGTAAAAAGTTTAGTTATAACCCCAATAGCACCTCATAATCTTAATGCACGCCCACTTGTGGTAAAAGATGAAACCGAAATTCGATTAAAAGTCTCAGGAAGAGAAGAACATTATCTAGTTTCACTTGATTCTAGAGTTATCTCTGTTAAAAACGAAACTATATTAATTATCAAAAAAACACCATACCGAATCAACATGGTAGAAATACCTGAGGAAACATTCCTAAAAACATTGCGTTCCAAATTATTTTGGGGTGAAGATCGAAGAAATTAATTTTTTCTATATACGAAAATCCTGATTTTACCCGTTTCACTATTTAAAATCAATAATTGTGTTATTTATTTTATACTCGTTATAAATTATAACGACACATTTAAAATAATGCGTATTGATTCCCTTTGATAATTATTATATTTGCACGCAATTTTTTACTAAATGAAAAAAAGTTTAAGTCTACTATTTTTGTTTTGTTTTATCTCTATGACGGCACAAATTCATGAAATAGGTGTTTTTTTAGGAGGAAGCAACTATATAGGAGATGTTGGGTCAACAACTTATATAGCACCAAAAGAACCCACATTTGGTATACTTTATAAATGGAATAAAAGTCCGCGACATTCTTTACGTTTTTCGTATACCCAATCAAAAATTGCAGCAAATGATCTTGATTCTAATGAACCAGGGAGAAATCAGAGAGGATATCGTTTTGAAAACAGCATAAAAGAAGTATCTTTAGGCCTTGAATTTAATTTTTTTGATTTTAATCTTCATACTGTAGATAGGAAAATTTCGCCTTATGTATATTCCGGTTTAACCTATTTTAGATACGACGATTTATATTTTCCATCAGGATCTAATCAAACAAACAAACAACAAAGTATAACATCTATGGGAATACCGATGCATGTAGGAATAAAATCGAATATTACCGCTCATACAATAATAGCCTTTGAGGTAGGAGCTAGATATACATTTAGCGACAATTTAGACGGTAGCAATTCAAATTTTGGGAAATTTGGAAATACAAATAATAATGATTGGTATGTTGTTTCAGGTATAACGGTAAGCTATACTTTTGGGATTACACCCTGTTATTGCGCACAATAGAAATGAATTTAAAAGATAAAATAGACTTTACAAAATTACCTAAACACTTAGCTATTATAATGGATGGCAATGGTCGCTGGGCTAAAAAACAAGGACTCCTAAGAACTTTAGGTCATGAAAGTGGTACAAAATCAGTAAAATCAAATATAGAATCATGTGCTAAAATAGGAATAGAATTTTTAACTCTTTATGCTTTTTCTACCGAAAACTGGAACAGACCAAAATTAGAAATAGAAACTTTAATGCGTATTTTAATTAGGTCATTAAAAAAAGAACTTAAAACCCTACAAGACAATAACATTAAATTAAATGCTATTGGAAATTTAACTCAATTACCAAAATCTGCACAAATAGAATTACTAGATGTAATCGAAAAAACGAAGAATAATACTCGAATGACACTAACTTTGGCGCTAAGTTATGGTTCAAGAGAAGAAATAGTAAACGCTGTAAAAAACATAAGTGATAAAGTTAAAAATAATATAATTTCAATAGACTCTATTGACGATTCAATTATAAATGAGCATCTTTACACGCAAAATTTACCTGAGGTAGATTTATTAATACGAACAAGTGGAGAACATAGAATAAGTAATTTTTTGCTATGGCAAATTGCCTATGCAGAATTATATTTTACTAATATATTGTGGCCTGACTTTAAAGAAGAAGATTTATATGAGGCTATCATTAGTTATCAAAAAAGAGAACGTAGATTTGGAAAGACAAGTGAACAAATTAAATAATTTTTTAGTGTTAAATAAAAGCATAAAATTAGTCCTAAGTATTTTGATTTTTGGAAGTTTTTCTCAAATTAAAGCTCAAGATAGAGTTCCTTTTGATCAAGGGAAAAAATATATTCTAGCAGATGTTGCAATTGTTGGCAAAATAAGTTTCAATTCTCAAACAGTAGTAACCTTTTCGGGCCTTGAAAAAGGAAAAGAAGTTACGGTACCAGGAGAAGAAATTAGTAATGCAATAAAAAAATTAGGGAAATTAGGACTGTTTGATGAAATTTCTTTTTATGTAAATAAAATTCAAAACGACAGTATATACCTCGATTTACATATTGAAGAATTACCTAAATTAAATGAAGTAAAATTTGTTGGCGTTAAAAAATCTAAAATTGAAGGATTAATAAAAGATAACAGTTTAAGTAAAAGTAAAGTAGTTAATGAAAACTTAATCACAACTACAAAAAACTACATCGAAAACAAGTACAAAAAAGAAGGTTTTTATAATACCAAAGTAAACATAAATACCGTTGTTGATACCTCACAAGTAAACCATGTAAATATGGTTGTTAAGGTCGATAAAGGTGAAAAAGTCAAAATTAAAAAAATTGATTTTGAGGGCAATAAGCAGTTGTCTGACAAAGCTTTAAGGAACGTAATGAAAGATACAAAACAAAAAAAACTGCTAACCCTTAAAGCCTCTAAATTTATAAAAGATAAATATAAAACGGATTTAGAAAAAGTAATTTCAGCTTACAAAGAAAGAGGTTATAGAGATGCAAGAATCCTGACAGATTCTGTTTCTTATGATAAAAACTTAAATGCTTTAAAGGTAAAAATAAATGTTGAAGAAGGACATAAATATTACTTTGGAAATATTAAATTCTTAGGAAATACTGTATATTCTGACCAAGGTCTTTCTAGCATTATTGGAATAAAAAAAGGAGATACTTACAATGGTGTTCTTCTAGAAAAAAGAATTGCTGATAAATCTAAACCTGATGGAGAAGACATCACTAATTTATATCAAAATAATGGATATTTATTTTCGAATATAAACGCAGTTGAAGTAAAAACAGTAAATGACACCATTAATTTTGAAATACGTGTTAATGAAGGACCTATTGCTTATTTCAATAAAATTACTGTTACAGGAAATGACAAGACAAATGACCATGTAATTTATAGAGAATTACGAACTAAACCAGGAGAAAAATACAATAAAGAATTATTGATTAGAACCATCCGTGAAATTGGTCAATTAGGATTTTTTGATCCTGAATCTATTGAACCAAAATTCAAAAATGTAGATGCTTCAGCAGGAACAGTTGATATTGAATACCCTTTGACCGAAAAAGGAGCTAGCCAAATAGAACTTCAAGGTGGCTATGGTGGTGGTGGTTTTATAGGTACATTAGGACTGTCATTTAATAACTTTTCGACAAGAAACTTGTTTAATAAAAATGCATACAAACCACTTCCTATGGGAGATGGCCAAAAAGTTTCTTTACGATTACAAGGAAGTACTTATTTTCAAACGTATAGTTTGTCATTTTCTGAACCTTGGTTTGGAAAGAAAAAACCAGTACAGTTTAGCACTTCATTCTCATATACGACACAATACTTAAATAATTATCAAACGCAACAAGTTGACAAAAGTAAAAGTTTTAACATTCTAACAATGTCAGTAGGACTTGCAAAAAGACTAACCGTACCAGATGATTATTTTGTATTATCACAAGCATTGAGTTACCAACATTATGATTTACATAATTACAACACAGGATTATTTACCTTCGGAAACGGGACTTCAAGAAACTTAGCCTACACTATTGGAATAACTAGAAGTAACAAAGGGGTAAACCCAATATTTCCTATGTACGGTTCAGAGTTTAGCTTAACTGGAAAATTTACAATTCCTTATTCCTTAATAACAGGCACTAATTATGCTACATTAGGTGATCAACAAGCCTATAAATATATAAATACTGGAACAGCTTATGTGGGAAGTAATGGAATTATAGTTAATACCGGGGATTATGTTACAGCAATCCCATCAGCAACAAATACAACACCAAATGGGGTTTCAACAAATAGTATTACAGGAAAACCTAATTGGACAGAAGCAATTGCAGACCCTGCAAAAGTAGATCAAAAGAAATTTGATTGGTTAGAATACTACAAAATAAAATTCAAAGCAGATTGGTATACCAAAATATATGGTAAATTAGTACTTCGATCTATGGCTGAATATGGTTTCTTAGGAGCTTATAATCAAAATAGAGGAGTTGTTCCTTTTGAACGCTATTATGTAGGGGGTGATGGTATGGCTACTTATTCAATGGATGGAAGAGAAACTATAGGTTTGAGAGGTTATACAAATGGCTCATTGACACCTGTAAATAATTTAGGAGTAGCAATTGGTGGGACAGTATACAATAAATATTCATTAGAATTACGTTATCCGATAACGTTGAAATCATCTGCATCCATATATGCTCTTTCATTTTTAGAAGCTGGGAATGCTGTATCGTCATTTTCTCAATACAACCCCTTCGACTTAAAACGTTCGGCTGGAGCTGGATTAAGAGTATTTATGCCTGCGTTTGGATTATTAGGAATAGATTTTGGATATGGTTTCGATACCTTACCCGGACAAACAAAACCTAGTGGATGGCAAACCCATTTTATAATTGGTCAACAATTTTAACACATAAACTTGAATATTCATAAATAAAATAAGTTATGAGAAAACAATTTATATTTCTATTTACATTCACCATATTTATTGTAGCATCTACAAGTAATGCACAAACACGAGGCACGAAAATAGGCTACATTGATATGGAATACATTTTACAAAATGTACCTTCTTATACAGAAGCTCAAAATCAATTAGAGGAAAAGGCACAAAAGTGGAAACAGGAGATTGAAACCAAGAAAACTGAAATAAACAAACTAAAAGAAGCACTAATAGCTGAAAAAGCATTATTAACTAAAGGTCTTATAGAAGAAAGAGAAACCGAAATTAAGTATCTCGAAACAGAAATGTTAGATTATCAGCAAAAAAGATTTGGCCCAAATGGAGATTTAGTTTTACAAAAAACACAATTGATAAAACCAATACAAGATCAAGTATTTAGTGCTGTACAAGATATATCTGAAGCAAAAAAATATGATTTTATTTTTGACAAAACTTCTGATATGACAATGCTTTTTGCTGCCAAAAGATTTGACATAAGTGACCAAGTTCTTCGAGTAATAACTCGATCTGATAATAAACAGCAATTAACAAAAAAGCAACTTAAAGACCAAGAAGCTAAGGAAGCCAAAGAAGATGCAGAGGATGCTAATCCAACATTGTCGGATAAAAAGAAAATATTAGAAGAAAGAAAAGCTGCTCGAGAGAAAATGATTGAAGATAGAAAGTTACTTCAAGAAGAAAAGAAAAGAGCTGCTGAAGAAAGAAAACTTCAAATAGCATCTGAAAAAGAAGCAAAAAGTTCAGGAACAGCTCCTACAACAGCAAAAAATTCAACAACACCTACAAATGAAGAAAAAGAAGCTGCTAAAACAGCTGCTGTCGAAGCAAAACAAAAACAAATAGAGGAAAGAAATCAACTAATAGAAAATCGTAAAAAAGCGGCTGAAGAAAAAAGAAAACAAATTCTAGAAGAAAGAGAAGCTAAAAAAACTAGCGTCACTCCTAAAACTGAAGTGATTGATACAACAGTAAAAGAAACTACTAAAACAACTGCTGTCGAGGCTAAACAAAAACAAATAGAGGCTAGAGCGAAGGCATTAGAAGATCGAAAAAAAGCAATTGAAGATAATAAGAAAGCTGCTGAAGACAAAAGAAAGCAATTGTTAGAAGAAAAAGAAGCTAAAAAAATTGGCACGGTTTCTGAAACAAAAAAAGTTGACGAAGTAAAAACAACAACTCCAACACAAACAGATAATGTGGCAACAAAAACAACTATTGAAGATGCTAAACAAAAACAAATTGAACAAAGAGCAAAAACCATTGAAGATCGTAAAAAAATGATTGAAGATCGCAAAAAAGCTTTAGAAGAAAAAAAGAAAAAATTACTAGAAGATAGAGAAGCTGCAAAAGCTAAAAAAGATTCATTAAAATAATAAAAGAGAATTCAAACAATAATTAATTACTAAATTTAAAAACCGATGAAACAAATCAAAACTTTATTAATCGCTTCAATACTTTTTTTAGGAGCAAGCCAAACTATTAAAGCACAAGCAAAAACAGCTCATGTTAATGTAAGTGAAATCATGTCGAAATTACCAGCTATGCTTGACGCCCAAAAACAATTAGAAAAATTGAGTGCTACCTACGATGCCGATTACAAAAAAATGGCAGAAGAATTTCAAGCAAAATTAAAAAAATATGATACAGAATCAGCAACTGTAACAGAAGCTATAAATGCAGAACGTCAAAAAGAAGTTCAAGATATGCAAAAAAGAATCCAAGATTTTGGACAAAATGCACAAAAAGAATTGCAACAAAAACAAGAAGATATAACTAAACCAATTTACGAAAAAGTAAGAACTTCAATACAAAAAGTTGGAAAAGCAAAAGGTTTTCAATATGTTCTTGATGGAGCATCACTTTTACTTGCTGAAGGTCCAGACTTAACAGCAGATGTAAAAAAAGATCTAGGTTTCTAATAAAAACCTATTAAATAAACTAACCGCTCATTCAATATTTGAATAGAAGCGGTTTTTTTTTGAAAAATATTTTTTAGGATATTAAATTCATAGCCCTTAACTTTGTTTCTATGTATGACAATCGACCTATCGGAATATTTGACTCTGGCATTGGCGGAACTTCTATTTGGTCAGCAATACATCATCTACTCCCCAACGAAAAAACTATCTATTTAGCGGATAGTAAAAACGCTCCTTACGGACAAAAATCAAAAGCGGAAATAATTGAACTAAGTAAAAAGAACACAGAGTTATTACTTAAAATGGATTGCAAATTAATTGTTGTGGCCTGTAATACTGCTACTACTAATGCCATACAAGAATTAAGAACAACATACAATGTTCCTTTTATTGGAATTGAACCTGCAATAAAACCCGCAGCCACAAACTCGAAAACACAAACAATAGGAATACTTGCCACAAAAGGAACCCTAAACAGTGAGCTATTTCATAAAACAACCGAGAAATATCAGGAAACAAAAATCATCGAACAAGTTGGACATGGATTAGTTCAGCTAATAGAAAATGGAAAAATCAATTCGGCTGAAATGACTCAATTACTCCACTCCTACCTCACCCCAATGATTGAAGCTAATATTGATTATCTTGTTCTAGGTTGCAGCCATTATCCTTACTTAATTCCACAGATAAAAAAAATGGTACCAAAAAACATTCACATCATAGATTCTGGAGAAGCTGTTGCAAAACAAACGCAAAATGTCTTAAGAGGAAAAATAGGATTTACTTCAGATAAAAAAAATGAAGCTGTTTTTTATACTAATTCAAATCCAAAAGTACTTTCTGAGATTTTAGAAAACAGATATGATGTAATAGAAAAAGAATTCTAAAACAAATAGATCATTCCTCTTCTTTATACCAACCCGAATACATTACATAATTATTTGAAATGCGCTCAATTTCACCAGCAAAATCAGATTGATTAATGTCCTTTATTTTGACCGCAGGTATCCCTGCATAAATAGATCCTGATTTAACAACTGTATTTTGCGTTACAACTGAACCTGCAGCAACAATCGAATTACTTTCAACAATACAATTATCCATAACAATTGCCCCCATTCCTATTAATACATTATCATGAATAGTACAGCCATGAAGCATTGCATTATGCCCAATTGAAACATTGTTCCCAATAATTGTTGGGTGTTTTTTATAGGTGCAATGAATGATTGCCCCATCCTGAATATTAACTTTATTACCAATTTTTATATAATGAACATCGCCACGAACAACTGCATTAAACCAAACGCTACATAAATTACCAAAAATAACATCACCAACAATTGTTGCATTTTCGGCAACATAGCAATCATCAGGAATAAATGGAGTTTTTCCGTTGACAGTTTTAATAAGCATTTGTATACTTTTTTAGGATTGATGTTTACAACTAATTAACTGCAGGACAGTTGCATTCGTATTTTTCACGTTTACAAAATAAATCAATTCCCAAAGTGATTTGGTGATAACCTCCATTATCAAATTTAACATCACCTTTAAGCTGCGAATACGTATAAGCAAACATATATTTTCCAAAATTTAAACCAAAAATAGGAGTGAAATATTGTAACTTTTGAGAAGAAACTCCAGTACCTATAATATATTGAGCGCCATCTAGACTCCTACGATAGGATAATCCTCCCCAAAGTTTTCCAAAATCAAAATTCTTATATGCCTTCAAATTAATATCGAATGATTTCTCTTTAGTTTTTTCAACCCACAAAAATAAAAAAGAAGGCTCCAATAATATTTTATCTTTATTTCCAAAAACATGTCCCGCACTGAATAAAAATTCTCTTAAATTATTACTTTCATAAGCTGAATATATTGCTCTTCTTGTTTCGACTGCATTCTTAACTGTGGCATGAATGTAGGAATCTAAATAGTTGTAAGAAGCTCCAAAATCAACATTAAAATAAGATTCCTTTTGAACAATTGTTCCATCAATTATTGGGTCAAAATCACCAGATTGTAAAAACTGTGTTTCATCTAATTGACTTTGAACAAAAACAGTGCTAATACCAAATGATAATTGATTCAAATCAATATCATCTCTGGAAAACATAATATGATGAGCATAGGTAAGTTTTAACCCTTTTTGTGAATGATAACCATTTTTATCATTATAAATCACAATACCGGCACCGTCTTGATCACTAATCCTACCATTAAAACTTACCGTTTGAAGTGAGGGTGCATCAGCTTGATCCAGCCACTGTTTACGAGCAGTAAATCTAATTTTGGCACAATTAGCCGCACCGGCCATAGAAGGATGAAGCAAATAATAATTATCAGATAAATAATCTGAGTAAACAGCAATACCTTCTTGTGAATAAGAATATTGAGCTACCAAGAATAGAATTATAAAAAACTTTATTTTATGATACATTCAAAAAAATTATTATTGGATACTAAAAAACATATATTTGATAACGTGAAAAATCAATAAATATTTAAATCTAACGACCGAATAGTTAATTAATTCATTAAAAAATCAAATATAGCTATTAGTAGAAAATAACTTTCATAAATTTACAAAAAAATTAAAAAAACCATGTCCAAAATAACAATAAAAACAACACAAAATCCAAGTATTTTAAAATTTGAATTTGATGATTTCATTACAAAAAACGAAAGTTTTGAATTTAAAAATATAGATGAAGCAACGAATTCTCCTCTTGCTCAAAAACTATTCTACTTACCTTTTGTAAAAACAGTATACATCTCCGGAAATTTTATAGCAATCGAAAAATTTAGCATTGTAGAATGGGAAGAGGTAAAGGAGGCAGTAGCTGAACAAATAGAAACCTTTTTATCAAATGGTGGAATAATTATAAATGATCAAGAAAACAAAACAAAAAAACAACCAATAACGGTATACGGAGAATCAACACCAAATCCTTCAGCATTGAAATTCGTAGTAAGCAGAATGTTAACTAAAAATGCCGTTGAATTCAAAAATATAGACGAAACTGCCGCTTCCCCATTAGCAAAAGAGTTATTTCAATTCTCATACGTGAAAGAAGTTTTTATGGATGAAAACTATATTTCAGTAACGAAATATGAAATTAGTAAATGGGATGAAATCACATTAGAATTAAGAAGTTTTATCAAACAATATATAGAAAACGGTGGAATTGTATTAGACGAAAGTCTTCTGGTAGCGCATGCAGAAAAAGAAAAAACAAAAAATGAAAATTTTGACAATCTAGATATTACTTCCCAACAAATCATTAATATATTAGAAGAATATGTAAAACCTGCCGTTCAGGCAGATGGTGGAAATATTGCTTTTGAATCCTATAATGAAGACGACAAAACCGTAAAAGTAATTCTTCAAGGTGCCTGTAGCGGTTGTCCTTCATCTACTTTTACTTTAAAAAGCGGTATCGAAAATATGTTAAAAAGTATGTTGAATGACGAAGCTATAAAAGTCGAAGCTGTAAATGCATAATTTATGTTGAGCCAAATAAGGAAAATTAATTATCATTGAAAAAAAATCATAACTAATTGATGTTTTTAAAGAAATTATTTACAATTTAATATAATAATCTTAGCTAAAAGACTTACTATTGTATGATAATTTTAAATTCAAAAACTATGGGAGTTTCATCATTTTTTAAAGATCTTTTTGGCAAAGCCAATATAGACGTAGATTCATTAGTGAATCAAGCAGAGAATTTAGCAACAGATGCTATTGCGAAAGCTAAGGATGCCGCGGCACCTTTGATGGATAAAGTGGAAGATTTTGCCGAATCAGCAAAAGAAAAAGTAAGCGAGTACGTCCCAGGTGCAAGTGAGGCTATTGAAAATACACTAAATACCATAAAAGAAAAAGCAGGTGAATATGCTGATAAGGCAGAAGATTTTGCTGGAAAGGCAGTTGACGAAGTTAAAGGAAAAATAAGTGATCTTACAGATAATCCTGATAAACCAAAAGCATAATATAATTTTATTATATTTGTAATTCAAATTTAACCTTCTCTTTGAGAAGGTTTTTTATTATAAAAAAATGAACCTCAACCCCAATTATGTAACAAGTTATGCCGAGAGTTTTATAAAGGTATTAATTGAATATTCTCCAAAATTAATATCAGCTTTTATAATTCTATTTTTTGGGCTTTATACCATTCGACTTATCAACAGGTTAATTCGAAAAATAATGGTAAAAAGAGAATTAGACCCTACATTAACAAAATTCCTTGCGGATATTCTGTTATGGGTATTAAGAGTATTACTATTTGTGACTTTTATTGACAAATTAGGAATAGGAACTTCTTCGTTCGTAGCCATTTTAGGCGCAATGGGACTTGCGGTAGGTTTATCCCTTCAAGGTTCTTTATCAAATTTTGCTGGAGGAATGTTGATTATACTTTTCAAACCCTTTAAAGTAGGTGACACCATCGAAGCTCAAGGTATCTCAGGAACGGTAAACGAAATACAAATATTTGTTACGAAAATAATCAATAGTAATAATCAAACTATTTTTATTCCAAATGGTTCATTATCGAATGGTACTATTACAAATTACTCATTACAAGGATCAAGAAGAGCTGATTTGACGATTTCTATTTCTTATGATACCGATATTAGAAAAGCAAAAAACATAATTATTACAGTATTGAATAACAACCCGAAAGTGCTCAAAAGCCCAGAAGCTGAAGTATCTGTAAAGAATATAACGGATAGCTCGATACAAATAGCCGTTAGACCTTGGGCAAAAAATGATGATTTTGGCAGCGTAAGTTCAGATACTTTAGAAAATTGTAAAATAGCTTTTGATGCTGCCGAAATAGTTATTCAGCCTTTCGTAAAAGAGGTCTCTAAAAATGATTAGTAACTTATTTCTTAGAAACAGTAATCATAAAATCTTTCAGATAATATGGTTCAAAATAAGCGACATCAACAGTGTCGTTTTTTTTGTGTTTTTCGAAACTTAGCCAACTCATTTCTTTTGCCGAAGGATATTTAATTTCTTCCAAGAAAATAAAGTTTTCCTTGGTGAAAACTGTTTGGCATTTATCGGCACAATCACCAACGAAATAGAGAGTTTCTTCCAAATTTTCGAAAGAATTTTCAGTAATGATTTCGGCTTGAACGGCTCTTCTATTTTCGAAATTTGGAGTAAAAATAGCGCTGTAAACTTCCATTCGTCGTGCATCAAGCATTGGAATAATCAAACCATCAGAAACGTTTGCTTGCGAGGCCAAAACTTGTAAAGTATCTACCGAGATCAAAGGAATAGATAAAGCGAAACACAAACCTTTTGCAGCAGAAACGCCAATACGCAATCCGGTATAAGACCCTGGCCCTTGACTCACAGCAATCGCCGATAAATCTTGGAAAGTAATTCCAGCTTCTTTTATAATTTCTTCAATAAACACGTGCAAACGTTCGGCATGGGAATACCCTTCTTCGGCGATTTCTTTGCAAAGAATTGTTTTTCCTCCTTTTGCTAGAGCAACAGAACAATTTTTTGTAGCGGTTTCAATGTTAAGAATATAAGGCAAAATGGTTTAATCGTTTATTTGTTTAATCGTTTAATGCTCAATTAAAGATTAACTGATTACTAAAATAACTGAATACTATTTTTTAATTTCTTTTTCAGTAGTGACTTTATCACCAGAATTCAAATCTTTTGAAACAGTTGAATAAGGTCCTGTTATTACAACGTCGCCTTTTTTAAGACCTGATATAACCTCAATATTGGTATCGTCTTGAATTCCGGTTTTTATGATACGGATTTTTGCTTTATTTCCCACTTTCACAAAAACACATTCTAATTTTTTGTCGCTTTTATGAGTAACTTTTTTTTCCGCAGTTGAATTAGGATCTTCTATCTTAATAGTTTTAACAGCAGCTGTATCAGATTTTACTACAACTGAACTTATAGGTACAGCCAGTACATTAGGTCTGGTTTTAGTAGCAATATCAACTGTCGCAGTCATTCCAGGTCTAAAAGGTGAATACGTTATTGGTTTTCCTTCTAATAAATCTTGGTATGATTCTTTTACAATTCTAACTTTAACTTTGAAATTAGTAACCTGATCGGCTGTTAAAGTGGTGCTTGCCGAATTAGAAATACTCGTAACCACTCCTTTAAATTGTTTTTTTAAATAGGCATCAACTAACACTTTTGCTTCATCACCTACTTTTATTTTTACGATGTCATTTTCATTTACATCGACTTCTACTTCCATATTATTCAAGTTGGCAACACGAAGAAGCTCGGTTCCAGCCATTTGTTGGGTTCCTAAAACACGTTCGCCTAATTCGACATTCAAAACCGAAATAGTTCCGTCAGCAGGGGCATAAATAATGGTTCTTCCCAAATTATCTTGAGCTTCTTTGACAGTCGCCGTAGCGCTTTTTACACTAAAATAAGCAGATTGCTTGGCAGCTTTTGCTACCTCAAAAGAAGCAACAGCTTTATCCCAATCTGATTTAGATATAATTCCTTTTTCGTATAAAGTTTTATTTCTTTCATAATTCGATTTAGATTCGTTAAAGGAGGCGTCTGCTTGACCTAAACCTGCTTTAGATCCTGATAAATTAGCGACAGTTCTATTTAATCCTGAAGTATATAAATCTGGATTTATCTTTACCAATAAATCTCCTTTTTTAACTACTTGTCCTTCTTTTATTGGCAATTCAATAATTTCACCTGAAACCATAGAAGCAATTTTCACCTGAATTTCGGGTTGAATTTTTCCTGTTGCCGAAACGGTTTCGACAATAGTCGTACTGTTTACATTCGCAATTTCAATAGATTTTCCTTTGTCTTTGTTTCCAATAACTCCCGCTTTAGAAAGCCCAATTAACAAAGTAATAATTGCAACTGTTCCACCAATTATAATATAGATAGTTTTTTTTGACATGATAAATTAGTTTTTGAAAATTGAAATTCCAAAATAAAATTCCAGAATTTTTATTTTAAATATATAATCGTACTTCGTTCTAAGAACTTCAGATTGTGCATTTGAAAGTAAAGTTTGTGATTGACTAAAATCGAAAGAATTCATCATTCCTACAGCATATTTTTCTTTAGCATAATTATACGCTTCTTGTCTTGCTTCAAGAGCAACAAGTGCTGATTCATGAGTCTTCAAAGCACCTTTGGCTTCCGTAAATGCAGTAAAAACATTTCGCTGCAAATCTAGATTTTGTTGTTCTAAAGCTATTTTAGATTTCTCTAAATTTACTTTAGAACGCTCTACATTATTTTTGGCCGAGTACCCATTAAATATAGGAATTGACAATTGTGCTCCAAATGACTGTCCTTTGTTAGTATTAAATTGACTCGAAAACGAAGGTGATCCCTGAGTTCCTATTATTTGTCCAGTATTACTATACAGAGGAACATCAGCATAGGAAACTCGGGTATTAAAACTATAAAAACCTCTCAAGTTAGGTTGAAAAGCTCCTTTTGCAATGGCTACATTTTTTTCGGCAATTTCTAGATTGGTTTGAGCAATTTTCAATTCCGTCTTGGTTTCTTTCGCTTTTTCATAAATAACAGATGGCGTTTGAGCCAAAATATTATTTTCATCTTTAGCCGAAGTTTCATCCGTAACTTCAAAATTTTCAAAGTCTTTTAATTGCAATAATTGTGTTAAACTTAATTTTGAAATCAGCAAAGTATTTTCAGCAGCAATTACTTTTTGGTAATCCAAAGCCACGGTAGCTTTTATATCCAACAAATCTCCACGCGGAACCGAACCAGCCGAAACTAATTCTTGCGAACGAATCAACTGCTTTTTATTGATTTCTAATTGTTCTTGCTGAACTTTTAAATTTTCTTTATTGAAAAGGATTTGCAAAAATGCATTGGCTACATTTAGTGCAACATCTTCCTGCATTTTCAACAATTGATATTTTGCAGCTACTATTGAAAGATTAGCTCTACGAAGTGTATTTTGATTTTGCAAACCTTTGTAAATATCAACACCCACACTTGCTCCCGCTGATGTAAATTGAGTGGTTTGGTTCCGCAAAAGTCCAGTTGTAATATCTTGGTTTAAACCAATATTCCAGGAATGTGAAGCATTAGCATTAACCGAAGGAAGAAAATTTCCCATTGCTCCTTTTTTATCAATAGCAGCCGTTTTAGTATCTAATTCAGATTGTTTTATAGAAATATTATTATCTATAGCGTATCGAACGCACTCTTCTAATGTCCATTTTTTTGTTTGTGCCTGAATAGACAAACTAAATAGAACGATAAAAACACAAATTATGAGACTATTTTTTTTCATATAATTGGAATGAAAGCGTAGCAAAGATACCACACAAATTTAACATTTTTTATAAAACTGAAATTCTTTTTATGGAAGACAATTATGGTTTAGGATCTTCTTTTTTCAAGCCTTGATTCCATACTTTTATTTTATCAGAAGTTTTTACACCACTTTTAATTTCAACATAAATTCCATCGCTTACTCCCAAAACAATGTTTCTTCTTTCGAATTTTTTAACCCCTGTTTCTACTTCAACAAATGGTTTTTGAGTTTTCGGGTCGAATTGTACTAAAGCTTCTTTCAATGCTAATACTTTCTCTGCTTTTTCTAAAATAATCGAAGCATTGGCACTTAATCCCGCTCTTATAAAGGTATTGTCTTTAATCGGCATCGAAGCTTTAATTTCGAATTGAATCGCGCCGTTTTCCACTTTTCCTTTTGGCGCAATATATTGAAGAACGGCATCAAATTTCTTGTTTTCAATAGCTCCAACGCTGATTTCTATTGGTAATTTTTCTTTTATTTTCCCAACTTCCGATTCATCAATTTTACCCACAAATATCATTCGACCTACATCGGCAACGCTGGCAATTGTAGTTCCTTCGTTAAAATTATTACTTTCAATTACCTGATTCCCCACTTTTACGGGTACATCAAGCACCATTCCGTTTACAGTAGAACGAATTAAAGTATTGGCATAATTTCCAAGACCCGAACTTGTTCCTGTTTTTACAATATCAAAACCTTGTTTCGAAGCGGCATAATTTTGTTTGGCTTGTTTGTAAGCTAGTTGTGCCGCATCAAAATCATTGGCAGAAATAACTCCTTTATCAAACAATGTTTTTTGTCTTTGAAACAATTTCTCTTGATTATCTAAATTTATTTTGGTAGTTTGAACCTGATTTTGCGAATTGCTCAAATTCGAAACATTAGCAACCACTTTGATTTTTGCAATCAAATCACCCGCTTTGATTTTATCCCCCGCTTTGATATAAACCTTCTCAATTATACCGGAAATATTCGGTTTTATAAGCACTTCTTCATCCGGAACTATATTTCCCGTAGCGATGGTATTTTTGACAATTGTTTTAATTTCTGCTTTATCCGTTTCAAAAACTATCGGAGATTCTTGGTTTTTGGCATACAAATAATACAAAGCACCAAAAAATACTATTGCTATAAAAATTAAAACTGTTATCGTTACTCCTTTTTTCATATTGATGGTTTTTATTCGATTATTGTTTTTATCCAACAGTTAAAACTGTGGGTTATGTTTATTTGTATTTTATTCTGTTCTTAATGCGTCAACAGGTTTTATTTTTATAGCGGTTTGAGCCGGTATTAAACCTGCTAATAATCCTGAACCAACTAATATAATTAAGGCAAAAAACACGACTGATAAGTCCACACTTGGATTGGCAAACATCATTGTATCTTTATTAGGCATTCCGTCTAAAACCTTATTAATTACAAACAAAATTCCGGTTGCTGCTGCAATACCAAGCATTCCGGCAGAAATAGTCAAGAAAATAGCTTCTAATAATATTTGCGAACGAATTGCTCCTGGTGTTGCACCTAAAGCTCTTCTGATTCCAATTTCTTTGGTTCGTTCTTTTACAACAATTAGCATAATATTCGAAATTCCGATAACTCCAGAAAGCAAAACTAACGTTCCCACAAAGTAAGCGATAAACCTCAAAATGGTAAAAAGTCCTAATATTTTCTTGAATTCCGCAAACAAATCAAAGTTTCCAATGGCTCTTTCATCATCTGGACTAATCGAATGTCTGGATTTCATAAACTCTAAAATTTTTGGTTTTAGGTCTGTAATCGAAGCATTATTATTGGCTGTAATTGCCATCCAACCTACTTTATCACCAAAATTGAAAGCTTGTTGAAACGTAGTAAAGGGTACGAAAATATTTTTTTGCTCTTGTTCCGCATTACCATTATTATTGCCTTTGGTTTTGTAAACCCCAACAACCATAAAATTGATACCATTCACTTTGATATAAGTACCAATAACTTCTTCTGCATTTTCATACAATCCAGTAATTACGCCTTGACCAATTACGGCCACTTTACGTCGCAACTCTATATCCTGATAATTGACGAACCTCCCCTTAATAATATCCATCGATTTCTGTTTGACAAACTCAGGATAATCTCCATAAATATTAAAAATAGCTGTTTTTGTTCCTCTTACCACATTATTTTTTTGATCAATACCTCCTAATTGATTTCTGGGAGAAACATATAATAAGTCAGGAAAACTTTCTTTTAAAGCGGGGACATCGTCATTTTTATAATTAAATTTTCTGGTTTGCGGCAATCCTTTATAGGGTTTTGATGTGGGTTGAGTCCACATAAACATCGTGTTGGTTGCCATTCCCGAAAAACCTTTTTTAACTCCGTTTTCCAAACCATTTCCTGCGGCAAGCAATATCACCAAAATAAATATTCCCCAGAAAACGCCAAAAGCAGTCAGTATCGTCCGAAAAGTATTTGCGGTCAATGCTTCTAAAATCTCTGTCCATTTGTCTCTATCAAACATAATTATTCGTCTCTAAGTGCTACAATGGGTTTTATTTTTGCGGCCCGGTATGCGGGAAAAAAACCGGCTAATGCTCCGGAAAAAATCAATAAAACTAATGTGGTTAAGGCGACACGAAAATCGACTTCGGGATTTAAGAAATAATCACTTTTTATTTGTGGCCCAACCAATTCTAAAAGCAACAAACTAGATAATAATCCAATAAAACCAGCTATTGTAGTGATAAAAATAGACTCATGCAAGATCATTCCAATAATCGAAATTGGTGAAGCCCCAAGCGCTTTTCGAATACCAATTTCCTTCGTTCTTTCTTTTACGATTATCAACATAATATTGCTAACGCCAACCACACCAGCGATGATGGTACAAATTCCGACCCACCAAAAAAACAATCGGATATACATATTCAAATCATAAAATTGCTTTACATTTTCTAAAGTACTATTGATCCCAATACCGCTCAAATCATCTGGCGCAATTCCATTTTTGCTTTTAAGCATTTGTGAAACTCCAGAAGTAAATTTCAGCGATTCGGCCAAAGCTTCTTCATAAGTATCTTTTTTATTTAACGTAAACGAAATGTCGCTTAGTTTATCGCCTCCACCACCAAAAACATGTTGCATCGTTGATATAGGAAAATAAACCCTAGCTTCTTCCCGTTCTCCACCAGGATCCGAAAAGAAACCAACCACTTTAAATTTTACATTATTAATTGATATCTGTTCCCCAATTGGATTTTTATCCTTGAATAAATCCTTTTTTATTTTTTGACCAATAACGGCAACTTTGGCGTTATCAGCCAAATCATTGCTATTTACAAATCTTCCTTCAATAATACTCACTTTTTCAATCGCTTGATGATCCGGAGAAACACCCTGACAATCATAAGAACCCGTTTCTTTTCCGTAAACTAAAGTTCCATTCCAAATATTGAATTTCGAACTTTGCTTATCTATTTGCTTATCAAATTTTTGCGTCGAAAGTTGAAAATCACTATTATGCAACTGGATTTGTCTTCCGGGATTTAGTCCTTTATATTCTTTGGCTGTTGTTCCTGCCCAAATCCAAATAACACCATCAGCATCATTTTGAAATTGTTTTGCAATTCCGTTTTCGAGCCCTTTTCCGGCACCAAGAAGAATAACCAAAATAAATATTCCCGAAGCCACAGAAATCCCCGTGAGAAAAGTTCTCATTTTGTTTTTGGCGATAGCCTCAAAAATTTCCTGCCAGCGTTCGATATTAAACATAAGATTTCGCTCTTACTTGTTCTACTAATTTATCGTCAATAATTAATCCGTCTTTCAGCACCACATTTCTTTTGCACATAGCGGCAATATCTGGTTCGTGCGTTACAATCAAAATCGTTTTCCCTTCGTCATTTATCCCTTGAATCAACTCCATAACTTCATACGAAGTCAAGGTGTCTAAAGCACCTGTTGGCTCATCGGCCAATAAAACTTTTGGGTTCGATGCCAATGCTCTAGCGATTGCCACGCGTTGTTTTTGTCCACCAGAAAGTTCGTTAGGAAGGTGATGCGAATGCGAAGCCAAACCTACTTTTTCAAGATAAGCCATCGCAATTTCGTTGCGTTCTTTTCGTTTAATGCCTTGATAATACAAGGGCATTGCCACATTATCTAGCGCCGATTTATAATTAATCAAATTGAAAGATTGGAAAACAAAACCCAAAAATTGGTTTCGATATCGGGAAGCGATTGTTTCGTTAAGATTTTTAATGGGAATTTTATCTAAAATATAATTACCAGAATCGGCTTCGTCAAGAATCCCAAGAATATTTAGCAAGGTCGATTTTCCGGAACCCGATGACCCCATAATCGCCACCAATTCGCCTTCTTTGATATTGAAATTAATTCCTTTTAACACATGTAATTCGGAACCTCCCACTTTATAGGATTTATGTAAGTCTTTAATTTCTATCATATTCTTGAATAATTTAAAACAATAATAACTCTTTTGCTAAAGTAATTGTAACAATAAAATGTTAATACTATTTCTTAATATATTCTTATAAGACTGATTCATTATGAAAATGTTACAGCTTTGATGAGAAAAAATTTAAGAATTAACCAATTTCAGTTTGGAGATATGATAAAGTAATTAAAAACTATAACATAAAACATAAAACGAAATAAAGTAAATAAGCTTTTTTTCTTAATGGAAATAGTAGTTTCAACTTGAGAAATTAATTGTCCTATATTTAAAGAAAAATGTACACAACATCTAAGAAGAGAAGAATCAAATGAGATATTAAATATTATAAACTAAGCAATTTTGACTAATTTTACAACTTAAAATACTTATAAAATGACAAAATTATTTTCTATTCTTGCTAGTTTTTTTCTTATTGTCTCATTTTCAAGTTGTTCAAGCTCAAATAAAATAGCCGCATTAAAACCTGAACCAAATGATGCAAGTCCTTTAGTTTATGAAAATACGCCCTCATATATCAATTTACCAATCAGTATCAAATTGAAAGATATTGAGAATAAAACCAATGTGCTATTAAATGGATTAGTCTATGAAGATAACAAAATCGAAGACGATAATATTCAAATGAAAATTTGGAAACAAGCACCTATTTCTATTACTAATGAAAACGGGAAAATCAAAACTGTTTTACCTTTAAAAGTTTGGGTTAAGTATAGAATTGGCACAAAAGCTTTGGGAGTTGATTTATACAGTACACAAGAATTTAATCTTAATGGAGTTGTCACCCTAACAAGTGATGTCACTTTGAACAATTGGAAATTAAGTACTAAAACATCCCTAAAATCATTAGATTGGAGGGAAAGTCCAACTATGGTTATTTTTGGAAAAAGCGTTCCAGTAACCTACCTTATCGATCCTGCTGTTAAAATTTTTAAATCAAAAATTGAAACAAAGATTGATGAGGCTATAGAAAAATCAATGGATTTTAAGCCCAATGTTTTGGCAGCTTTAGAAAAAATTTGCACACCATTGTTGATGAATGAAGCTTTTGAAAGTTGGCTTCAAATTATTCCAATAGAAATTTATTCTACCACTGCAAAACTCAATAATGATAGCTTTTTACTTGAAATGGGAATGAAATGCAACATGGAAACGGTGATAGGAAATAAACCTCAAATAAAATTCGACGCTTCTAAAATCATTTTGAAACCAGTTACAAAAATTCCAAATCAAATTTCGGCAAACATAGCTGCAGTGTCAACTTATGAAGAGGCTTCAAAAATAATTACAAAGAATTTTTCGGGTCAAGAATTTGGCTCAGGAAGCAAAAAAATAACGGTTCAAAAAGTGGCAATTTGGCAAAAAGATAACAAAATGGTTCTTGCTTTAGACGTTTTGGGAACCATAAATGGAACTATTTATTTAACAGGTTTACCACAATATAACGACCAAACAAAAGAACTCTATTTTGACAAAATGGAGTATGTGTTAGACACCAAAAACAAATTGATAAAAACAGCGAATTGGTTAGTGCAAGGATTGGTTTTGAGAAAAATTCAAGAAAGCTGTCGTTATTCTATAACCCAAAATTTAGAAGAAGGCAAGAAAAGTATAATGACTTACTTGAAAAACTATTCGCCAATGCCTGGTGTATATGTAAATGGAAAAATGGATGATATTCAATTTCAGAAAACCCAATTAACGAACAAAGCCATTATTGCTTTTATAAAAGTAAATGGAACCGTAAATGTTGCTGTTGATGGGTTGAAGTAAAATCAGCTTGAAGGTTTCAGAATGCAGATTTCAGTCTACGTATTTTCCAATTAATATTGAAATTTAAACCTTTATTATTTATTTTTTCGCATTCTATAAACTGCATAAAAAACGCCTGCAACTAGTAAATAGGGTATAAGCATCAAGTAAACAATTCCATTATTCACAGCTTTTGCTTTCGCCACATTGCCTTCACCTGCCAAAGCGGCACGACACATAGCGCATTGAGCAATTGAAGCAAATTGAAAAAACAAAAAACAAAGAACAAAAAATACATTTTTAATTATGCCTCTTGACTTATGATTCTTGGCTTTTGGCTTTTGGCTTTTTTTAAGAAACATAATAAGGAGCAATCATTAAATATACAATAACACCCGTAACTGCAACATACAACCAGATTGGGAATGTAATTTTAGCAATTTTTTTATGTTTGTCAAATTTTTCAGCCAGGGCACGAACATAACTAATTAACACCAACGGAATAACGGTTATTGATAAAAGAATATGTGTTATCAAAATAAAAAAATAAACGATTCTGATTATTCCTTCACCACCAAATTTAGTCGCATCCGTTGTCATGTGATATGCCACGTACATCACCAAAAATGCTAGTGAAAGCGCAATTGCAGTGGTCATCAATCGTTCGTGAAGTTTTCTATTTCCTCTTTTGATTGCCAGTACTGCAGTCACTAAAACCACGGCTGTAATTCCGTTTATTGTTGCATAAATTGGTGGTAAAAAAGAAAGTGGTGTTACGTCAATACCAAAATCTTTTAGTTTAACGCTAAAAAGTAGGGCAACCACAACCGGAATTGCAATTGAAACTACTACAATATACTTATTGAATTTTTGATCTAATGAATTTTTTTCCATGTTTATTCTTTTAATAAAATTGCTATATCTTGTTGAATATCTCTTACCCCTTTTTTATCTAGGCCATCATAATATAAAATTGGATTACCATATTCGTCATTTCGACATCGAATGTAACCCTTTTTATCAATCAAGGCAAACAAACCAGAATGCTCGAAACCGCCATTTACTTTGTTATTTTCGCCTACATATTCATTAAATCCTTTATTGGCCAAATCATAAATTGCAATTTTATCACCCGTCAAGAAGTTCCAATTTGATGATGTAGCACCCAATAATTTAGCATGTTCTTTCAAAACCGCTGCTGTATCGTGTTCCGGATCTATGGTAATGGATACAATACCAAAATTTGGATTACCAAAAAAAGTCTTTTGAAGCTCTAACATGCTCATATTCATTTTCGGGCAAATAGAAGGGCAAGTCGTAAAGAAAAACTCTAAAACATAAACTTTGTTCTTGTAGGTATTATTGTTAATCTTCAAATTATCCTGGTTTAGCAATTCAAATTTTGGGGCAAAACCCATTTTGTATAAGCTTGCATTATCTTTTGACGAATTAGAAACTTTGTCTAACCGATCGCCTTTTACAATTTCATTTTTTTGAAATCTGTCAATTATCTTAGGAATTGCATAAATTCCAAAGACTAGAACAATAAATGAAATACCGATATATGATTTATTTTTAAGCATTATTTATAAAGTTTAAAGTTCTTTTGTAGCATTGTTATTTTTCTTCAGAGCAGCACGATATTCATAAAGAATAACTTTAAAATCATCTAGCATTTCATTACTTAAATCGGAAGGATGAAAAGTATTGTAGCCTTCTTTATACCCCTTTTTCTCTTTTCTCCCTCTTAAGTTTCTCCCTTTATCGATAATATAAACATTTGGCGTTCCGAAATCAGGATCTAATTTACCAACAAGTTTTAATTGATTATAATAGCTAGTTATTTCGTTTGGTGTTGTGAAAACAAATTGCCATTGCGACACATCAGTAAAAGCACTTAATGCATCTACTATTTTTTTAGCATCATTTTCTGTTCCTAAAGGGCAAATTACGACAAATTGCAAATCTTTAAAAGTATGGTACTGCTGATAAATCTTTTGATTCAGATTAAAAAAGTTTCCGCGATTTTTTAAAAGGTTAGTACCAGAAAAACCAAGAATTGTAATTTTACCATTTAAGGACACTTTTTCGTTTCTTAATGATTTCCAATCACCACAATCAGCGACTTTCTGTGTTATTATAGGCAATTTTGTAAAACTGTTTATTCCAGATGCAAAAAAAAGATACGCAACAATAGGTAAAACAAAAAGAATAAAAAGGACGATATTTTTTTTCATGGTTACATCAAAATCTAAAGTACAAAAATAAAAAAAGGCACGCAATGCGCACCCTTTTTTTGAATTAATATCTTATTAAAAATTCCATTTGATTGTAGAGTTTTTAAAAACTCCGTAAATATAATTTCCTTCTGTTAATAGAATAAAAAGCAAATAAATTACCAAGAATATTACCGGATAAATTACTGAATTTCTTAAAGTCCTTTTTTCACCTTCCATATGCATAAATGCATAAACAATAAAATAAGCTTTTACTAGAGTTAAAATGATGAATATCCAGTTTAATAAAGACAAACCTAAAAAACTATTTAAGTGTAATGATTCCGGCTTTATAATCCCGAATATTACCTCGACTATTGTTATTACAGATAAAAGACCAAAAACAGTCCAAATTCTTTTTGCGTTAGAAACGTGTTCGTGTGACATAATTAATACTTTTTGTAAATTAAACTAGATAGAAAACTGTGAAAACAAATACCCAAACTAAATCGACAAAATGCCAATAAAGTCCAACTTTTTCTACCATTTCGTAACTTTTTCTTTTCTCGTAAGTTCCAAGTAATACATTAAAAAATATGATGATATTAATTATAACACCTGAAAACACGTGAAAACCATGGAAACCTGTTATAAAGAAAAAGAAATCAGCAAACAATTTACTTCCGTATTCATTTCTTGTTAAGTTAGCTCCTTCAACAACTAAAGATGCTTGAGCTAAACGTGATTCAGATTCTTTTCTAGATAGTATTGTTTTATGTTTTTGAGCGTTTATAACCTCAGTTCTTATCAATAAATCAGGATGCAATTTGAAACCTGCTTGAACTTGCTCTACTGTGTAAGTTGGCAAAGTAGGCTCTTCCATAAACCATTTCCCTTTATTTCTAGTCAATTGCTCTCTTTCAACAGGTAAATTTGCTGCGAATTCTGCAATTGCTACTCGTTTCCCTTCTTTATCAACAAACTGAAGTATGCTTCCTCCCTTAGTTTCAATAGCGCCATATTCGCCTTTAATGAAATTTTTCCATTCCCAAGCTTGAGAACCTACGAAGATTAACCCCCCAATAATTGTCAAAAACAAATAGATGGTTACTTTCTTTTTATCTAATTGATGACCAGCATCTACTGCAAGCACCATTGTTACAGAAGAGAAAATCAAAATAAAAGTCATAAATGCCACATAATACATTGGTGCAGATACACCATGCATAAATGGAAAATGCGTAAACACTTCATCGGCCAATGGCCAAGTTTCAATAAATTTAAATCTTGAAAAACCGTAAGCTGCTAGAAATCCTGAAAATGTTAAAGCATCTGACACGATAAAAAACCACATCATCAATTTACCATAACTGGCTCCCATAGGCTCATTTCCGCCATCCCAAGTTTTTCCTACACTATTTTCAGTAGTAACTGTTCCCATAAAAAATCATTCGTTAAAAAGTTTTCAAATTTACAATTTTTTCTTATTTAAAGAAAAATAAAAATAAAAATAAATAAACCCAAAGCAAATCAAGAAAGTGCCAATACATTGCACCTAACTCAATACCAAGGGTTTGAGTTGAATTGTATTTGTGTTTAAATTGGTTATAAATAATAATTAAAAGTGAAATTAATCCACCAGCAAGGTGAATCAAGTGTACCACGGTTACAATATAAAGAAAAGTTGTAGTAATTGAACTTTCGGCACCCGTAAAATAATAGCCATTTGCTACAATTTGTCCAAAGCCAACAAATTGCAAAATCACAAATAAAATCCCTAGCGCTAATGTCCCTAAAAGAAAAGAAGTTGTTGCTCGATTATTGTCTTTTTTGATAGCTTTTTTAGCCAGATGAAAAGTTAAACTGCACCCTATAATCGTGGCAGTACTAAAATAAAATGCTGTAGGCAATTGAAAATCTTTCAACCAATCGGCTCTAGATTTGCTTACTACAAAAGCACTTGTAAGTCCTGCAAACATCATAGTCATACTAATCATTGCAAACAATAACAATAATTTATATGATCTTGCTGTTCTTGATTGGTGTTCGTCTGTTGTCATTTCCATTTCCATATCTATCTTAAAAATTTGTCAAATATATAAATCAACTGTAATAATGTAATATAAGAAACACTAGCTAACATTAAGGTTCTAGCTGCCTTTGCTGTTTTTAGTTGGTATAAACGCACCGAATAATAAAGCATCCAAATTCCTAGCAAAAATACTAAAAAGGCTGCAATATGTGAAATAAATAATTGTCCCGTATAACCCAAAACTGGTAAAAGTGAAGCAATAATTAACCAAACTGTGTATAAAATAATCTGCAAAGCTGTTCCTTTATCTTTTTTTCCTGTTGGTAACATGTAAAAACCTGCTTTTTCATAATCTTCAAACAGAAACCAACCAATTGCCCAAAAATGAGGAAATTGCCAGAAAAACTGAATTAAGAACAAAGTTCCTGCTTCAATGCCAAAATTTCCTGTTGCTGCAACCCAACCTAACATAAAAGGAATTGCTCCTGGGAAAGCACCAACAAAAACTGATAAAGAAGTTATTGTTTTTAATGGTGTATAAACACTTGTATATAAAAATATAGAAATGGCAGCAAACATAGCTGTTTTCGGATTGATAGTATAAAGTAATGCAATCCCAACAAGAGTAAGTATACTAGCTATAGTCAAAGCCAAATTTGAAGTCATTCTTCCTGCTGGTACAGGACGATTTTTGGTTCTATCCATCAATGCATCAAGTTCTTTTTCGATAACTTGATTATAAGCATTAGAAGCTCCAACCATACAATAACCACCAATAGCTAATTTTAATAAAACCATCCAACTAAAAGAATGATCTTCATTAAAACCAAGTAAATAACCAGCTATTGAAGAAAAAACAACACTTATTGCCAGTCCAGCCTTAGTAATTGCTTTGAAATCAGTATAAATAGATTTAATAGAAATTGTATTCAATTCGGTATTTATTTGCTTTTTTAAAACTGGTGCAAATATAGGAATTCAATCGCATAAATTTAGAGGTTATTTTTAGATTTTTTTAAAGGTAACAATTCAATTAAAATCATACCGATTGTCATATTATAAATGTAAGTTATAGTTAAATTTTCTATTATAAATGAAATTAACAATCCTATTTACTAATAATCATAGTACATGTTAAAAACATCGGAGCGAATTCCGATAGAAAACCACGAAGTATTTTCTTTGAATGTTGTTAAAGCAGTAAAAGTTGGATCGAAATTTCTATAAATATAACTTCCAAAAAGCTTCAAGTTGGTCATTGGGTTTAACAAATAACTCGCTTGCAAATCGGCTATAAAAATGGATGTTTTATTACCCTGACCAACAATTAATCCGGAATCATAGGGTCTGTTTGTATTATAACCCATATAAATATTACCTCCGTAATTAAAATTATTTTGCGTTGTATTAAAATCAAAACCACGAACCCCATAAGTTAGTTTAGCATCAGCCAAAAACCTTCCTTTGTGATAGTGGGCAATAGCAATGAATTCCTCAAAATTTCCTCCCCATTGCGCTCCCATACTTTGATTATTATTTGCATAATTAGTAATTGGATTGTCATGAGAATATACATAAGGCCTCACATAGTTAAGCTCTAACTGCAGCAACAAATTATCAATATAAAAAGCATTGTAATATTTATATCCTAACTGATAACCAAATTTATTTTTCCAGCTGCCATTTCCTTTTGCAACTTCTGAAACAGAAAATTCATCTATAAGAAGTTGTCCGTAAAAATTCATTTGGTTATTCAATTTATACTTAGAAGTAAACCCTAAAACCGAGTTACTGCTTTTCCCCGAAGAAGTAAATTCAACCGTACGATAAAATATAATTGGATTTACAAAATTCATATCAAATCCTCTATTATTTGTATTTGCCCATACCACCGACTCGAAAAAACCGAGGTTTAATCTATTATTCACATTCAAACTCAAATAATGGTTTGCCATAAACTTAGTAGAATAAGCTTTGTCTACTGTAGCTTCTGGACGAACATCCTTCAACCACATGTAGGTATTTGTATATTTTATTTTCCAAAAATTAGTATTCATTTTTATATATGGATACGGACTTGCACCATCACTTTCTAATAAAGATCGATATCCGTCGCCGATAAAATTTCGCCCATAACCAAGTTGTAAATCAACGTATTTATTAGCCAAATAGGTTAAATTTGCATCTGCAGATGGAAAATCAAAAGCATTACCATTAAAACTTTTGGCTATTCCTATTCCGGGAATAATTGCTGGATTTCCGCCAGATGGTTTTATAGATTGGGCATAACGATTGTAATATTCGGCAAATTGCCCTTGACTTTCATATACTGTTGCCGTAAAATAAAGCTGTTGACCTAATCCTCCTCGAAAATTAAGTCCACGTGTATTTACATACGTTTTGACTTGCTTGTTACCGGTTGCTTTACCTAATTCTAAATCTAATATTGGATTTAAGGTAAACCAATATCCATCCCCTTGCATTTCGACAAGATTTTCGTTCCATAATTTTCTGTCAAACCAACTCATAGCTGTTTTTTTAAGCTTATCATTTTCGGCAGCAAAATTATAATATTTTGCAACCTCAGCATAGGTAAATGGTTTAGAGGCTGTATGATTATTACTTCCCATTTGATTTAAAACAGCATCAAATTGTGCATAATAACTATGAGAAAAAGGAATATTTAAATGACTTTGAAACTGAGGATTATTGAATTTTTTTTCTACAATACTATCTAATTCTGTAAGTGTGATATCCTTATTTTTCTTGTTGTCTAATAAGACCTCTAAAGTTTTATCACTATTTGTATTCGCACTTTTTAATGGAATAGAAATGACAGTATTATACTTTGAATAAACGGGTCTTCCATCAAAAGTTGAAGGTTGAATTTTGGGAAATTTAGAAAAAACTCTTTTGGTTTCCTGAATCAAATTTTCATCATTAGCATTTACATATATAACTTTAAAAACACCATTACTATCTACTTCAAAAAGTACTTTTATAGTATCTTGAAAATTATTTTTTACGAGATTTTCAGGAACTACAAAGTTTTGAAAAATAAAATCCTGAACTTTATTGTAAAAACAATTTTCTAAAGCCACAGATTGCAAGTTTTCACAATTAGAAAATACAGGAAATCGTTCTGCAGCAATTTCCGATTGTTTTATTTCTTTATTTATCTCTTGCGCAAAAACTGCTAAAGTTGAAAAAGAAACCAGCAAAGTGAACAATTTTTTTTTCATATTTTGTAATTGTAGTTAAAATGTTGCTTCAAATTTTATCAAAGATATTTTTTTTGTTGAATACCTTAACACAAATAAAAGCAATTAATGCTCCCGAAAAATTAGACAAGACATCAAGCACATCTGCTCGCCTTGTTGTGGTGCAAAATTCTTGAAGAATTTCGATTAAAATCCCAAAAAAAAGGGAAAATAAGATTGAAATAAATAATAGTTTTGAAATTTTGAAACTGATAAATTGTTTTTTAAAAAACAAAAACCATAATAAAGTAAACACGAAATGAAAAAAAGCGTGAACTACTTTATCTAGGTTTTCTATTTTTACTTTAGGTAAATCGCTTGACTTAATCAAACATAAAAAAACAATTATACCTGTCCAAAATAAGGCAAGGAATAATATTGTTTTTTTAGGCACCGATAAGTTCTTTATAGGAGTCACTTGACAATAAGGAGTCATATTCTGCTATATTTGCAACCTTTACTTTTATCATCCATCCATCTCCATAAGGGTCTAAATTTACACTTTCTGGTTTACTTTCTAAAGATTCATTAAATTCGATAATCTCTCCAGACATTGGTAGAAACAAATCTGAAACCGTTTTTACAGCTTCAACTGTTCCAAAAACCTCATCTTTATCTAAGGTTTGATCTAAAGTTTCTACTTCGACATATACAATGTCTCCTAATTCTTTTTGGGCAAAATGGGTAATTCCTACAGTTGCAATATCGCCTTCAATGCTAACCCATTCGTGATCTTTTGTGTATTTTAAATTTGTTGGAATGTTCATAAAACTTATAAATTTTGTATTGAAATTTTTATTGGACAAATGTAACACAATCCTTTTATTCAACAATTAATAGGATTTAAAAAATTAATTTCCAAAATTATATCGGAGAGTAAACCCAGATCTAATATTAGTCATTGGAAAAGAAGTTGAAATTACTGCTTTAGTAAAAGAATGGTCATAATAGAAAATAGCCGTTAAGTTTTTACTAAAAGAATAATCAGCTGTTAATTTTAAGGACCAAAAATTTTGACCTCCAGCCAATTGATTGTTTTTATAGTCTAAGTAACGTACAATTGTTTGGTTATTACGATAGGAAAGATCGGCTTTCAAATTGACATCACTTTTTATTATTCCTGTTGGATCATCTGCCATTGTTGACGAAATAATAACGTCTTTGATACGGTATCCTAGTCCAACTGCATATTCTAAACCTTTAACTTCGGTTAATAAATTATTGTCAAAGCTCATAGATAATGCTCTATCTTTCTTGATTTCGGTAAGGATTTTTAAAGAGTTTTTCAATTCGAAATCCATTCGAATAAGCGGATTAAATTGCTCTACCAAGTTTATGTTAGACATGATCGTTTTATTTAAAAAATTGCCGCTTAAATCAACACCATTAGGGTTTTTATTATAATCAAAATTAGATCTGAAAGCATTTATTGTATAAGAAGCACGGTAATTATGTTGTAATGAAAAACGCTTAAAATTATTTTTAAAAAATTCGAATCCCATTAATCCACCATATTTCAAAGACCAGTTTGGCATTGGAAAACTTCGAAAAATACCAAGTGAACTATTTGTCGCACTAGTTCCTGTATAAGCTGCCAAGAACGCAGGTAATAGAACTGCTTGATTATTTTTGCCATAACCTATAGGGAAACCGGATGAATCTAGATTTAAAGGATTTGCAATATCGATACCCCTTTGGGTAGCCAATCTATTTGCAACAATTAATCTGTTATTTCTAAAATCATCAAATGCTGCAGATGAATTTTGATCGCTAGTAGAAAATGCCGTTTTCAATAAAACTGTGGAGATAGAGAAAAGACCATAATTATAAGGTGAAAGTGCATTATAATGCCCACTAGTAACATCGTATTGCTCTGAAAAATTATTAGAAAAGGACCTGTCAAATGTCAAATCAATTTTTAAATCAGGAAACAAATCCATATTTGCTGTTGCTTTAAACACTTTATTGGTTACCTGAGTAAAATTCTGATTGAAGTTAGGATAGTTAGTAAGCCAACCGTTCTTTGCAGCTTCGTATCTAACATCATCTTGACTTCCGAAAATAAATCCCATAGTAGGTTTTGTAGAACCAAAAAAGCCTACACTTTGAGTAAATCCTGGTAATACCGTTCCGCTATTTTGAGTATACGTAGCTTGTATATTTTTTACGCTTGTCAAAACACCTATTAATTTGTCTAGAAAAACATTTTCTTTTGGAGTTGAATTACTACTAGCTTTTGCGATTTTTTCCCCTGGCTTTGGTATTACAACATTTGGCGTTTGACCTGATTTAGATTTGGTTTTCGACAATCCTATGTATTTATAAAAAGTATCCATATTTAGAGTTGCATTCAAATTATGAGCAGCCGAATTTTGAATTGTATTCCCTAAATCATAAACACTTCCACCAATACTTATTTGTGATAATGCTGTTGAAGTACGTTGCCAACTATAATTTCCGGTATATGAATAGTTTGATTTAACGAAACTAAATAACGGAATTTTGTTTAGGGGTAAATCATAATTTAATACTAATTGCTGCATGTGTTGGTTTGGATCTCCAATTGCCATATAACTATCCCAAATAGAAAAACTATCGATAGGTATATTATCATTATTCATATAGTTTTTTACAATATTGTTGGACGATGCTGTATATGCTAATTTTAATGATTTTGTTAAATTAAAATTTACAGCGTATTGATAATTAAATGCAAAATTTCTACGATACATTGGATCTAGCCCAATTCCTTCTACATCTACTTGACGATATTGTTGACGATTATATTCTCTTATTATATTACTATTGAAAGAGATATTAGAAGGCAAATAATCGAAATTAAAATCTTCAAGTAATTTCCAATAATTACTTTTTTTCAAAAATTTAGTTTTCTTAAACGGTTCAACTGATTTTGTCTTAAAAGTATAAGCATAATCTAAAGAGGTACTTGTTTTCTGATCAACATATTGTTCAATTTCAAAATCATGACGCTGCACTTCATTATACGATTGAGAAAAAGTAAAATTTTCTGGATCATATATATTTTGCTTTTGATCTGGTTTTCTTTGTTTTCTGACACCAATAAAGTTTATACTTCGAAGTCTTGAATAATCAATTGCTCTATTTGTTATAAATTTTTTTTCCGCGCTATTTGGGGTATTATCTAATAACTGTTGAAGTTTTATATCTTGGTTAAAAGGATCATATTCTGGAGAAATTATTGTTTCGCCAATTCCGTAATTAAAGGGTAAATTAACTCCCCATTTTTGAGGCAATAATTTACCAAGATTAATATTTGTTACAATATTATATTGCTTCGTATCTTCACGACTTCTTTGGTTTGGACCTTGTTCAATAGAACCGAAACCTATAGTACTTTTCTTTCCTGTTGCTGAAATTGTTGCAAAATCAGCAAAATTTGAATCTACATTTAATAAGGCGGCCATTCCGGAATTATTGTCCATATCCGCTACACGAAGTTCGTCAAACCAAACTTCTCCTTTTAAATTTTGATGAGTTTCATTACTTTTAACCCCAATCATTAAATCCCGGACAAGACCAAAATTAGGATTCCCTTTTACTCCCAATCTCAATTTATTAGTTTTACTTGATAAAGAAGGATCAAGTTCATCTTCATTTAAATAATAAATACCATCTGCTGGCAAAGTACTAGGATTTATGCCTGTTGACTTTATTTTTAGTTTAGTCAATAGGGAAAGAGATAAATCAATATCATTGTCTGCTGGCCAAACAGATTCTGCACTTAGTGGCGAACAATTAGCTCCGTTTGACGACAAAGGAGTAGTAACTTTTAGGGGTATTTCAATTTGATAAAAATTTTGAGTAAAGTCATTACCAAAACGAATGAATCCGATTAACTGATTATCACGAAGTGTAATTTCATTTGGAAGGGATTCAGCGTGTAGAAACATTTTCAATTTCTTGAATTGACGCATATCTACACTAACATTTTTAAAAACTGCTCTTGAATCATTTGGTTGAAGACCAGAACCAGAAACTCTTATCGATAATGATTGCTCATTTTGGTTAATAAGGGTATTGTTATTGTACAATTGCTCCCGTTGTACTCCTGGAGGAATAATGTAATTGATAGGACATCGCTGATTGTTCTCTTGAATATTAACAGCTAATACATCCATAATTGTTCCACTATTTGTAGAGTTATTAAGAGCTGGATCAATAGATTGCGTATAATTTCTCCAATCTCCTCTGACTAAATCTAAAGAGCCAAATCGAACGGTTACATCGTTATTGAATCCTGTCATAAACATTCTCATAAAACGAATAGATCTAAAATCTGAAATATCACCAATTGTGTTTTCAGGTTTAAAAATAGGAATTTTATACTGAATCCATCTAGCATCGGTTATTGCTCCATTTGGTAAGGTTACTTGTGTGTTTCTTATATCAGTAATATAATTTTGACCCACAGTCATATTTGGTTTTACATCAATACTATATTCATAATAGGCGTTGATGGTATTCATCGTGTTATCTCTATTAATATCTTCAACATCTGGAATTCCTGTCGAAGCTCTATTTGGATCATTTATATCTACGGCTGAATTCCCGTCGACTCCATTATAATTTTTGTAACGTTCTTGAATACTTCCCGATGTATTTAAATAATAGGTATAATCATCCCCTGCTGGATCTTTTTCAGAAACATAATTGGTATAGATTGATCCTTCATTTGCATCAGACAAACCATCTAATCCAACATCTTGATTTTTTCTATTAGCAGCATTCGCATCAAATGCATAAATTAAGGATTGTGAAGCAGGCACATTCCCCCAAATTGGTTGCGGATTTACCACTATTTGGTCTGGTCCTAACCCATTTTCATATTGCTTTCTACCATCTTTTAAAATATCTTCGGATATTTCCCCTAAATTAAAATAAATTTTTCCAGTATTTGCAGGAGATATAGCTCCTGTTCCTACATAGGGATCTAATGCCCAGAATTGAATATATTCAACATTACCTTGCTCAAAATTCGTAGAATTTAAGGCTCTCATAATTCCTCCAAAATTGTCTTTTGGACTTAATTTAGCATTCAAATTATTATTATAAGGTCCTCTTTCGGCTGGGTAATAGCTCAAATCTAAGGTACTAATAACTTGTGACTGTCCTGCAGCAATATTGGTCAATGGATATAATTCTTCGCTAAAAACTCTTCTTGTTACATTCGATGATAAATCATTATTTGTAATTCCGTTTGGTTTCTGCACATAAAATATTGGATCTATAGTATACCAAGATAATTTAGCTCTTTTATACCCATAACTTATATCATTTGCATTTGCATTAAAGTTATAATTACTCTGAGAATCATTCATAGGAGTTGAAGCCAAACTCCAAGCATATGCCGAACGCATATCAATTGTTGATTGAGAACCTTCAAAATCGTCAACATAAATTGTTGATTCTCCTTTAAAACTGTTTCCAGCCGGAGCATTCGGCTTTAAAAATGCAATTTCACCTCTTAAAGATAGATTGGAGACCACATCGGTATCTATATTTGGTAATTTATTAACTAATCGGGTAAAGAAAGGGACTTCAGTAGAAAAATTAGTGTTAAAACCATACATACTATTATTAACTGATTCTTGTCCGAAACTAGATTTTTGGGTAAACGGTTGTTCACTTAATTTTAAGAAAGTAGCTCCGATTAAAAATTTATCAGAAAACTTATGTTCAACATTTACACCGTAAAAACGCTTTGTTTGCTGACCAAAAACAGAATTGTTTTCTAATGAAATATTAATAGGTGTATTGGAAGCTTGCAGAGAAGGATCAAGAATTTGAACTTTACCCAATTGATAATTTACACTGTAATCAATCCCTTCAACTAGAACTCTTCCACCGGCGGTAACCACTACAGAACCTCTAGGAACATTGAAAGCACCAATAGGAATTCCGTCGCTTCCTGTTGATTTATATTTTCCTCTTAAAAGAAATTTATTTTTGTCGCTATCTTGTAATGCACCGGATTGCGTATTGCTGTACATATTTCGGAACACATATTTTTGTTGATTAGGATTGTAAGTGCTAGAGTCTTTGTAATTTTCTCCAGTTCCATTTGATAATTTATTAAATAACATTTCTCCAAAGGGCTCCTTGTTTGTAAAGATTATCCTTCCGTTTTGAGCATCTATAGTAAGTCCCGGCATAAAATCAAAAAAACCATCACCACCTACCTGAGGATCATTGTTAAAATTGAGTTTGTCTAAATTGAATACTTTCAATAAAGGAGTTTCTGCAATTTTATTTTCTGGTTTTGGATTTATTGGGAAAGGAACTGGATTTCCAGCAATATCTTTAGCCTCTGTAATGTAATTTAAAGGGGATGGATTCGTATAAAGTATATTGAACCTAAAATTATCCTGCTTTATTTGGTATGCCCCTGGTATTTGATAAATATTTTTCATCATCAAATTCCATACTGGATTTTTCACATTGGTCAAACTACTTTTTAGCATTTTCAAAATTAAACTTTGAGTAATAACAGCTTGATTCGACGGTACAGTACCAGTTACTAAAGTAGCACTTACACCATCATTACCAAATTCACCCACTTGATACACTTTATCCCCAATGGTATATTGAAATGCTACAGCAAGAACCTGATCACTCGATAAACGTTGTTGCAAAGAAATATATCCTAATTGAGCATTAAAAGTATATTCATTTGAATTTAATTTTCTAGCGTTTTCAAGCTTTGAATAATCCCTTCCTTCAATAACAGTTGCATTAAATCCAGAATTTGAGGTTGCCATTTCTCTAATATTTTTATTTAACAAACCCGTTCCTGAATTTATGAGTGCGGGATCGTATTTATTATTAGCATTGTCAGTTGGAGAATCAATTGGCTTGATAAACATTCCTGTTGAAGGATCTAGAACGACTACCTCATCATTTTGCAAACCTGTTAATTGTCCCTCTCCTAAATCCTGAAGGGCAATAACATTTCGTAGATTATTACCCGTTGTTGTGTTCACTTGATTTTGCTTATTAGTAATCCAGACTTCTAATCTAGAAATTTGAACTCTACTATCAATAAAAGGATAGTTTTTTAGCGATGCATCATATTTATTTCTAAAATATTGAGAAAGAAAATAATGCCTATCATTATCATAATCAAGGGCATAAATATCAAAATCCTGAACGGTTCCGCCACCTTGAGCCACAACACTTTTAGTCTTTGATTTTTGTTCTGAGTAAACGCCTGTAACTGTAGTTTTCCCAAATTTTAATTGTGTTTTTACTCCAAATAAACTTTGAGCTCCTTTAATCAAACTGCTATTTAAGGGCATGCTTATATCTCCAACTTCAATTTTTTGAATAATGTCATCTTCAGATGGGGTGTAAGCAAGCTTCATTAAGTTTTGAAAAGCAAAAGTAGATTGTGTATCGTAATTTAAATTTACATTCAATCTTGTTCCTACTTTTCCTGTCAAACTCATGCTTATCCTCTGAGTAAAATCAAATGAAAGATTTGTTCTATTTCTAGGTGAGAAAGAGGGATTATCTTGTTTTGTATACCTCGCCCCCAAATCCATTTCTACAGAACCTGTTGGTTTTACATCAATAGTATTACTTCCAAAAATAGATTCAAAAAGTCCTGAATTTACATAGTATCTTGGCAACAAATCCTTTTTAGCAGTTTCACTCCCCTCTTTTTTTCCATCGATTGCATCAAGTTTTTTTCTAAAATAAGTCCGCATAGATTCTTTCAATACAAGGGCTTCATATTCTTTAGGAGTTAAAATAGCTGGGGAATTTATAGGGAAATCTCCCGCTTTATTAGTAAAAATATATCTATCAGTATCTGGATCATAAGTATAAGCCGAAACGATGCTTTTAGGGTCTTTTAATTGTATTTTTCCTAAAGAATAACCTTGTTTAATAGTATCCGTTTTGACTTGTTCTATCTGTGCTTGTGAGACAAAACCACAAAATAAAACTATTAAAATTGTATAAATTTTACACACGACTTGTATCTTTTCTATGTATTTTTTTTCCAACTTTTATAAATTTTTTAAGGCTTGCTTAATGATATATTCTACTGAGCTGTCTGGACTTTCATTAATTATTTTTTCTACTATTCTTTCCGAAGTTTTTCGAACAAAACCCAGAACTTCCAAAGCAGATAACGCTTCATCTCTATTTGTATTGCTTTTAGATATCGAAACTTCGTCAATATCATAAAGTTTTAACACTTTATCTTTCAAATCTAGTATTACTCTTTGAGCCGTTTTACTTCCAATCCCTTTAATAGATTGGATTGTCATCACATCAGCGGAAGCAATTGAATTAGTAATTTGTTTTGGATCTAATGAGGATAACATCGTTCTTGCGATATTAGCTCCTATCCCTGAAACAGACAACAACAATTTAAAAATTTCTCTTTCCGATTTTTCAACAAAACCAAACAAAGTATGCGCATCTTCCTTAATTTGAAGATAAGTAAATAACTTAATAAAATCAGAATTTGGAAGTAGAGAATACGTATACAAGGATATATTTACATGATAACCAACACCTCCACAATCTATAATAACATGTGTGGGTGTTTTTTCTACTAATTTTCCTTGCAAATGTGCTATCATATATACTTTTTAAAAGTGTTCAAATATAACAAAACTTACTTTGAATCAAATTAAATCTAAAATAAGTACTGTTATATTTTTATAGTTTATTAGTTATTATTATTTTTTTGCTTGCGCATCAATAACTGCAATTGCAGCCATATTTACCATTTCTTCAACACTTGCTCCTAATTGAAATATATGAACCGGTTTTCCCATTCCTAACATAATAGGTCCAATAGAATCTATTTTATCTAATTCTTTTAATAGTTTATAGGTAATATTTGCTGATTCAAGATTAGGAAAAATCAAGGTGTTCACTTTTTTTCCAGCAAGTTTAGAAAATGGAAATTTTGCTTTTAACATTTCTGGATTCAAAGCAAAATCAGCTTGAATTTCACCATCAATGATCATCTCTGGATAATTTTCATGCAAAAAAGCAACTGCATCTCTTACTTTTGATGCATTATCGCTTGTAGAGGATCCAAAATTAGAGAAAGACACCATTGCTATTATTGGTTCTATTCCAAAATTTTTGGCGGTATTTGCTGTCATCAGGGCTATTTTCGCTAAATCATCCGCAGTTGGGTTTATATTTATAGCTGTATCAGATAAGAACATTGGACCCCGAGCCGTAATCATCATATTTGTAGTGGCCACGATAGAAGCCCCTTTCTCTTTATTTATAAGTTGCAAAATTGGTTTTACTACCGATGGATAACTTCTAGAATATCCCGTTACTAATGCATCAGCTTCACCTTCGTTAACCATCATGGCTGCAAAATAATTTCTTTCTCGCATCAAATTCTGAGCATCATATAAAGAGATCCCTCTTCTTTTTCTTGATTTCCAAAATGCATTTGCATATTTATTTCTTCTTGATTCTTCTTCATTAATTTTAGGGTCAATAATTTCAACTTCAGCATCAAAACCAAGTTCATGTTTTAATTCTAAAATAATTTCTTTTTTTCCTAATAAAATGGGAAAACCTATTCCTTCTTCAAATACAACTTGAGCAGCTTTAAGAACATCTAATTGATCTGCTTCGGCAAAAACGATTCGTTTAGGATTCATTTTGGCTCTATCCGCAATCATACGAACCATTTTAGTATCATTTCCCATTCGGTCTAATAACTCTTGCTCATATTTTCTCCAATCTAGAATTGGATTTTGAGCTACACCAGAATCCATTGCTGCTTTTGCTACTGCAGGTGCAACAACCGTTATTAACCTCGGGTCAAACGGAGATGGAATAATATATTCTCGACCAAATGTTAACTTAGTTGCTCCATAAGCAATATTAACTTGCTCAGGAACATGTTCTTTAGCCAAAGCTGCAAGTGCTCTAACGGCAGCCATTTTCATAGGTTCATTAATTTTTGTAGCTCTAACATCTAAAGCTCCTCGAAAAATATAAGGAAAACCAAGAACATTATTCACTTGATTAGGATGATCTGATCTACCTGTTGCCATGATTACATCCTTACGAGTTGCAATGGCTAGATTATAATCGATTTCTGGATCTGGATTAGCCATGGCAAAAACAATGGGATTTTTAGCCATACCCAACAACATTTTTGGAGTCATAATATTTCCAGAAGACAAACCTAAGAAAATATCGGCATCTACTAATGCTTCATCAAGGCTCATTGGTTTCTTGTCAGTAGCATATCTTTGTTGCAGAACCGATAATGAAGTGTTGTCTTTTGTTAAAACTCCTTTACTATTAAACATCAAAATGTTCTCAATTTTTAGCCCAAGCAAAACGTACATGTCAGCACAAGCAAGAGCTGCAGACCCCGCACCCGAAACTACCATTTTTAAATCTTCTGGCTTTTTGTCAGCTAATTCTAATGCGTTCAACAATGCAGCAGATGAAATAATAGCCGTTCCATGTTGATCATCGTGCATAACCGGAATATTTAATTCCTCGACCAATCTTCTTTCAATTTCGAAAGATTCTGGCGCTTTTATATCTTCAAGATTAATTCCACCAAAAGTCGGAGCTATATTTTTCACCGTTTGAATAAAATCTTCTACATCTTTTGTTTCAATTTCTATATCGAAAACATCAATTCCGGCAAAAATTTTAAACAATAAACCTTTTCCTTCCATAACTGGTTTAGATGCTTCAGGACCAATATCCCCGAGACCTAAAACCGCTGTTCCATTACTAATTACAGCAACTAGATTTCCTTTTGCTGTATATTTATAAACATTATTAACATCTTTTGCTATCTCTAAACAAGGTTCTGCAACACCTGGTGAATAGGCCAAAGATAAATCTCTTTGTGTGGCATATTTTTTGGTTGGTATAACCTGGATTTTTCCAGGCGTAGGTTTTGCGTGGTATAAAAGTGCTTCTCTTCTTTTGCTATTCTTCTCCATCATTTAAAATTTTATTCCTTTTTACAAAGATATAAGTCTTAAATTAAACAAGGATGCTTTTAATCTTTTCATTTACAAAAAAAAGCCAATTTATAAAAATAAAAAAAGCCACATTAAATTGTGGCTGTTTGCATTCAAAAAAAAAATTACTGAGATATATATGAGTCTAAATGTTTTATTGTCGCTTTTTGCATTTCAATAATAGCTTTTACAACATCACTTATTGATATGATTCCAATTATGTTATCATTCTCCTTTACTGGCAAATGTCTCACTCTTTTTGAATCCATCAATTCCATACAATAATCTAAACTATCAGTAAGTTTAACTGTAACAACATCTTTTTCCATTATTTCGTTTACTAACGTTTTCTTTGAAGATTTGGCTTTTAATGCTATTTTTCGAGCATAATCTCTTTCTGATAAAATACCTTTTAACGAGTTGTCTTCTATTATCAAAATAGCTCCAATGTTTTTTTCGCTCATCACACCTAAGGCCTCATATACTGTTATTGTGGACAATACTGAATAAACTTCTTTACCTTTTGTGCTTAATATTTGATTTACAGTCATAACAAAATAAATTAATTGACTATAAAGTTAAAAAAAAAATCAAATAAATGACTCAAAATTTTTAAATATTTTAATTAATATAAAATGTATCTAAATACCATTCAGTTGTTTATGATTTTAAATCGGTTATTTTTTTAAACCAATTTTTAATTTACTGGGATCTGTTAATAAAACCAAATACCCTTAACGCAAAAATTTTCTAGATTCTTTTTAAAAAGAATATAGAAAAATCGTTATTAATTGTAAACTAATTTACTTGTTAAATGAAATTAGCTTATTGGTAAAAAATCTATGTTATTTAAATTATTTTATTTAAACTGGCAGCGAGAACCCCAAATTCACTGTTTATTGTTGTAAAGAAACATACAGCTGCTGCCAGAAAAAAAAAAAAAAATGATATTGTAATTGTAGTGTTTTTTTTATTACATAGAAGTAATAACAAACTCACTGCGTCTATTCGCTTGATGTTCTTCTTCGGTACACTTAACTCCATTAGAACATTTGTTTACCAATTTTGTTTCTCCATAACCTCTAGCATTTAATCTATTTGCACCGATACCTTTTTTTACTAACCATTCCATGGTAGATTTTGCGCGTCTTTCAGACAAAAATTTGTTATATTGAGCTGTTTCTCGGCTATCGGTATAAGAGCGAATATCAATTTTCATCTTTGGATATTCTTGCATAACCACAAGAAGTTTGGTCAACTCGAATGAGGCGTCTTTTCGGATGAAGGATTTATCCAAATCAAAATAAATCATTGGTATATTTAGAGTTTTAGCTAAATCTGTTTCTATACTTATAGATTTGATGCGTTGCTCTAAAGCTAAGTTCAATTCACTTTTACCCGAAGTTTTGTTTACTGCTATATTACCTTCCTTAGTTTCATATCCTAGTTTCTCTGCACGCACATAATATGTTTTACCACAAACCACCTCAAAACTATAATTTCCGTTATGATTAGAGGCAGCTTCTTTCAGGAATTGGAATTTTTCATCAAACAAACTCAACTTTGCATCCGGAACTATTTTGTTCGTTTCTTTATCCAAAATTACACCTGTTAAGGTTTGCTCACAGGATAATTTATGGGTTTCAGTAAACTTATAAATATCATCTTGACCTTTACCACCAGCTCTATTGGAAGTAAAAAAACCATTTCTACTTTTACTGTCTATGAAAAATGCAAAATCATCATCAGCACTATTTATTGGCGATCCCACATTTTGTATGTTGGTAAAACTAGTATCACTCTCTATATTGGCTACATATACATCTAATCCTCCTAGTCCCGGTCTTCCATCACTAGCAAAATACAATTGGTTGTCCTTACTAATAAACGGGAAAGTCTCTTTTCCTTCTGTATTGATGGTATTTCCTAAATTTTGAGGAATACCATAACTACCATCGGAGTTTATTGCTACTTGAAACAAATCTGATTGCCCTATGGAGCCTGGCATATCAGAGGAAAAATATAAGGTTTTTTCATTTACGCTCAAAGCAGGATGTGCTATACTGTAGCTATCGCTATTAAAGGGTAAGGCGACTACATTATCCCATTCACCCTCTGTGTTTCTTGTCGATTTATATATTTTTAATAATGTAATCTCTTTACTATCTTTCCCTTTTTTTCCGGATAAATAGTTGTTTCTAGTAAAGTACATCGTTTTATCATCTTTAGTGAAAACGGGGGTCGATTCATGAAACTTAGAATTTATAATTTTATTAAAATGCTCGGGGCTTCCTAAAGTGCCATCCTCTTTTATTTCGGCACTATACAAATTGGTAAAGGATTCGTTGGTCCATCTGAATACATTTTTTGAAACTCCACCGGTATCGCGTGCAGAGGTGAACACTAATTTGTTACCAGAAAATGAACTTCCATAATCCGAAAAAGCAGAGTTTATCCCTAAATCGGTGATGTTAAAGCGTCCTGAATTGGCTTTAATTTCTTCTAAATAATTTTTGTGACCCGCAAAAAGTTGCGCTCTTTTATCATTCCCTGATTTTGAATTAAAATCGATAAGCATTTTATCGGCTTGGCTATAGTTGCCCTCGGCTTTCAAGCATTGGGAATACCTATAACAATATTCAGCTTCTTGATTTGAGTTCATTGTAAAGAGTTCTGAATACCATTTCCCGGCTTTGATTAACTCAGCATTAAAATAATATGCGTTACCTAATTTTTGAAACATTTTCTCATCCTTATACCCTTTATTGGCTACTCGTTCATAGATGGCAATAGCATCTATATAAGCATATCGTTCGTATTGTTTGTCAGCCGCAGCTAATTTGGTTTTTTGAGCATAGCCTTGGAGGACAATCACACTCAAAATGATGCTATAAATTAAAGGATTATTTTTCATAATATGTCGTTTTAAAAGAATCTTGGAGAGGTTATTTTATCGTATTTATTGAATAATTCGTAACGTAAAAATATTTCGTGCGAACCAGAATTATAGTTGGCTAAACGGGTGGTTTCTAGATCATATCCATAGCCAATAAACCAGGTGTCGGTTGCTTGAAATCCTACCATACCACTCATTGCAGCACTCCATCTATAAGCGACACCTGCAACAAACTTGTCATTAAACATGAAGTTTCCAGAAATATCTACCTGTAAGGGAGCTCCATATACCATTTTAGCAAGTAAAGAGGGCTTGAATTTGATATCTTGTGCAATATTAAAAACATGACCGGCAATCAAATAATAATTAATTACTTCTTTAGCAACTAGACTATTCCCTTTACTAGCATAGGCATCAAAATGTTTTGTTTCTAACAAATTAGGAACTGATAATCCAAAATAAGTATTGTCTGAATGCAAATATAATCCCACCCCTATGTTTGGTGAAAACTGATTATCAATATTATTTTGAAAAGCATAATCATTCGGATTAAACTTGTTCACTTTATAAAAATCAACATTCAAAAGATCGGCTGTAGCTTTTAATCCAAAAGATAATTTATATCGAGTTGAGGTGTGTACCGTATAGGAGAAATCAATGGAAACATTATTATCAACCGATGGCCCTATTTGATCATTAATTATCGAAACTCCTAATCCAATATTTGTTCCGTTTATAGGGGTATTTATCGAAGCCGCATTAGTAATAGGTGCTCCATCTAATCCTATCCATTGTGCTCGATGAAGCCCAAAAATGCTCATTGACTCCCTTGATCCAGCATAAGCCGGATTAATATTGATCGTGTTGTACATGTACTGTGTGAACTGGGCATCTTGTTGGGCGTAACTCGAAACGCACACTAATAGAATGACTGCTATTTTATATATTTTTTTCATATCTCTTTTTTTAATCCCAAGAGCATTAACCCTCGGGAATTAGTTCTTTTTATCTATTTAAATATAAATAACCTGCTTTCTCATGTGCAGTCGAGGCGCTGTCTTTGTATTTGAAAATATAGAAATAAGTACCAACTGGTAATTTTTCAGATTCTTTAATTGTCATGCGTCCTTCAGAGATTCCTCTAAAAGCTCGGTCTGAATTGTTATAACCAATTTTTTCGAATACTAATACTCCCCAACGGTTATAAATTTCTACTGAGTTATCTGGATAACGCTCTAGTCCTTGTATATAAAATACATCATTCATTCCATCCTCATTCATAGAAACTGCATTAAAGACTTCTATACATCCTTTAATATCTAATACTGTTGGATTTTCATTTGCTCCGTCGGCAAAATCTGACTTATGGGTAACGATTGCTCCTGAGGGTGATTTTCCTGATACGGTTGCTTGATTACTAACTTGACCATAAATCATATCTTCTCTTGTAAGGGTATAAACCCCTGAAAAGGCGATAGTGTTACTCTCTCCTATGGCCAAAATAATTGGAGTTCCTGTCATCAAAACTCCTGGTAATAAATCTGTTACCATAACATTTGTCAATGGAACATTACCCACGTTTTGAATAGTAAAACTGTAAGTGATTTTATCACCTATCTCATGACAATTATCTGAATTTGAGTTGTTAAAAACACCTGTTTTTACTAAAGTGATTTTGGGAACTTCTAAAACAGTAACCCTAGCTGTCGCTTGACTACAATTGGTTGGATTATTAATCTCACAAATTGTATAATTAATGGGATAAACTCCAGCAGGTGAATTCGCCACAACAGCAATCGTTCCGTCTGCGTTCATAGTTAATGGTCCACTTGGTGTGGATGTCAGTTTTACACTTCCAGCAGCAGTTCCAATAATAACAGGTAAACCTTTTAAAGTATCGTTAAGTATCACACTTGGAGTAGTGCCGCCTGGTAATGCACTTGGCGCATCAGCAGTGGCAATAATTATTGGTGCTAAAACTGTCACCCTAGCCGTTGCTTGACTGCAATTGGTCGGATTATTAATCTCACAAATTGTATAATTAATGGAGTAAACTCCTGCCGGTGCGTTCATTAAAATAGCTATCGTACCGTCTGCGTTCATAGTTAATGGTCCACTTGGAGAAGATGTTAGTTTTACATTTCCAGCAGCTGATCCTATAATAGCAGGTAACCCATATAAAGTGTCGTTTAATATCACACTTGGTGTTATATCGCCAGGTAAAGCGCTAGGCGCATCAGCAGTGGCAATAATTATTGGTAGTGTAAAACACGTTGGCGATGTCATTGTGATCATTTGTGGTACGCAACTAGAATCCGTTGGTGTTACAGTGATATCAACATTAATGCCTACTACAATTCCGGTAATAGCCGTTGCTGTTACTATCCCTGTGCTTGCAGTAATTATTGATCCCCCTGGATTGTTGATCTGAACGCTATAGGTGCCACCATTACATTTTCCTACTGCGAAACTCGCTTTAGAACTTGAACATGATGTGCTACAATCCGTAGGAGCTACAACTGTAATTTGTGTGCTACAATTTCCTTCGGTAGCGGTTAAGATTACATCCGTTCCTAAAGCAA
>CANCPC010000002.1 GCA_947379965.1 Flavobacteriaceae bacterium
GTTTTTCTGAAGGATTGGCTTTAGTAGAATTGAATTCAAAATTTAGCTTTATAGATAAAACAGGGAATTTAATAATCCCCTTTATGTATGATGAGGTTTTTAGTTTTTCTGATGGATTGGCCGTAGTAACAATGAAAGGAAAAGATGGATTTATTGACAAAAAAGGAAACCCGATTATCCCTTGTATATATGAAAGTGCTCTTAGCTTTTCTGATGGTGTTGCAAGTGTAAAAATGAATGGAAAACATGGTATTATTGATAGAAATGGAAAAATAATTATCCCTTTCATTTATGACATTGTTTTTAAAAATCCTGCTCAAGGCGAATTACCTTTGATGAAAATTAGCGAAGAGCACTGGTTAAAAATAACAGGAAAAGATAATTATTCCTTTTCTAAAGGAGTAGCATTAGTAATCTATTAAAGGTAAAGATGTTTATATTGATAAAAATGGTGTTCAATACTGGGATGATGAAACAGAACCTAAAAAAAAGAATAATATTTTTTCCAATGTATTTAATTATTTAGGAAGAACCGAAAAGTAATTTATAATAACAAACATATTCTTCTAATTTTGAAGAATAAATAAATTCTCACATTCAAAACTATTAGAATCATTGATAATTTAGAAGCATATTTTTCAAATATTTCCAAAAGCAAAAAGAATAAGAATTAAGTTCACAATTGAAGAGTTTAGAAGATGAAGGATAATCAACTTATACAATATGAAGGTGGTTTAATAAAACGTGTAGGCAATGCAATAAGCATAACCAATAAGCTATTAGCAATTGTAGAACCACAATTAATTCCGTATCGAAAAAAGGATAAATGGGGATTTTGCACACCAGATAAAAAAATTATTATTTCTTGTAATTATGATGATGTTAGGATGTTTTCTGAAGGATTAGCATGTGTACAAATGAATGAAAAATGGGGTGTAATCGACAAAATTGGAAATTTAATTATTCCTTGCATCTATGATAATTCTTCTTCTTTCACAGAAGGGATGTCAAAAGTGAAAATTAATAAAAAATATGGATTTATCGACAAAAGCGGAAATGTTATTATTCCTTGTATCTATGAAGATGCTAATCTTTTTTTAGATGGATTGGCATCTGTTAAAATAAATGGAAGATGGGGTTTTGTTAACAAAAATGGAAATGTTATTATTCCTTGTGTTTATGATATTGCTTTATCATTTTTAAAAGGATTATCAAAAGTAAAAATTAATGAAAAATATGGATTTATTGACAAAAGTGGAAATGTAATTATACCTTGTAAATTTGATGATATTTCATGGTGCTTTTCAGAAGGATTAGCAACTATTAAGTTAAATGAAAAATTCGGTTTTATCAACAAAAGTGGGGATATAATTATTCCTTGTATTTATGAGGATGCTTATCTGTTTGAAGAAGGACTTGCAAAAGTAAAAATCTATAAAAAACATGGGTTTATCGACAAAAGTGGAAATGTCATTATTCCTTGTATCTATGATGGTGCTTCTTCATTTAATAAAGGATTAGCTGTTATAGAAGTAAATAATAAAGAAGGCTTTATAGATAAAAATGGAAATATAATTATTTCCTGCATTTATGACTTAGTAAGTTATTTTTCCGAAGAATTATCAAGTATAAAATTGAATGATAAACATGGATTTATCGACAAAAGTGGAAATGTAATTATTCCTTGTATCTATGATGAGGCTTCTTCTTTTACAGAAGGATTGGTAATGGTAAAAACAAATGACAAATATGGTTTTATCGACAAAAGTGGAAATGTTATTATTCCTTGCATTTATAACCCTTATGAATCGCAGTTTAAAGAAGGATTAGTGAGAGTAAGAATTAATGGAATAAACGGAAAAGTAGGTTTTATTAATAATAAAGGGGTTGAGTATTGGGAGGATGAGATGGAGATTGAAATAGAATCAAAAAATAATAAAAATATTTTTTCCAGTGCACTTAATTATTTTGGAGGAAACAAAAAGTAATATAATAAAACATCCCTTACTATTTTTAAGAATAAATCCTATAAGTAGACTTCATTTTTACACTCAAACCATCAAAACTCCACCCAATATCTCCACCCAACGCCCATAAAAAAAGCCTCACATTGCTGTAAGGCTTGGTAGTACTGGTGGAGAATACGAGATTCGAACTCGTCACCTCTACGCTGCCAGCGTAGCGCTCTAGCCAAATGAGCTAATCCCCCAATTCCGGGGCAAATATAGCATTTAAATACAGCACAAAGCAAATTTTGAAAAAAAATATCCTGCTTCCCTTAATATTTTTAACTTTACATCAAAATTGGCAAAATGACAAATCAAAACCCAAACGGCGATCTCTTAACAACAATCGAAAACGCAGTCGCAACCCTCGAATTTGGGCATCCTGCAAGCAATTCTTTTCCGAATGAATTATTAAACCGTTTGACAAATGAACTTAATAATTTAAGTACTGATCCAGCAGTTTCAGTGATTATTTTAAAAAGTAGTGGTCTAGGAGCTTTTTGCGCCGGCGCTTCTTTTGACGAACTTAAAGAAGTAACAAACTTAGAACAAGCCGCAAAATTCTTTTCCGGTTTTGCCAATGTGCTAAATGCCATGCGCAATTGTTCGAAAATTATCATTGGTCGTATTCACGGAAAAGCCGTTGGCGGAGGAGTTGGTATTGCTGCCGCTTGCGATTATGCTTTGGCAACAAGCGCAAGCGAAATCAAATTATCCGAACTCGCAATAGGAATTGGTCCCTTCGTAATAGAACCTGCCGTGACCCGAAAAATAGGAAAAATCGCCATGGCCGAAATGACTTTGGAAGCATCCGAATGGAAAACTGCAACTTGGGCAAACCAAAAAGGGCTTTACGCCAAAGTGTTTGAAACCACAGCCGAATTAGATCTTGAAATTACGGTTTTCGCCAAAAAAATAGCCAGTTATAACCCGGAGGCTTTAACCGAAATGAAAAAAGTATTATGGGAAGGAACCGAAAATTGGTCAACTTTATTGTATGAAAGAGCCGGAATTACGGGGAAATTATTGCTTTCTGATTTTTCGAAAAACGCATTAAATCAATTTAAAAAATAAACAATGATGTCCCTCTTCTTGCCATTACTACAAGCCAATGTCACCGAAAAATTAAAGGTAGCGCCAGACAGTAGCTATCAAACCGGTGTACTTATTGGATCATTTCTTCCGTTCCTATTATTGGTTGGTGTTGCCTATTGGATGTATTATAGAGCAAAAAAAACTGACGAAAAAAGGTGATTCATTTGAACTATTAAGAAATTATAAAAACTTAATATCTCTTAATTTCTTAATGGTTCAAAAAAGAAAAAATAATTTTTAATCTTTGGAATCTTTTAAATCTGTGGCAAAAGAAAAAAACCGAATCCTAACCAAACGAATAAGTTTCACTAAATTTGCAGACAAATAAAAATAGAATGAGCAAAATCAGAATTACAAAACAGTTTAGTTTCGAAACTGGCCACGCCTTGTACGGTTATGACGGGAAATGCAAAAACGTGCATGGCCACAGTTATAAACTCTCGGTGACAGTAATAGGAACGCCAATCGACGACCGAAACAATGTGAAATTTGGGATGGTTATCGATTTTTCTGATTTGAAAAAAATAGTAAAAGAGGAAATCGTCGATCAGTTTGATCACGCCACGGTTTTTAACGAAACAACACCTCATATTGAGTTGGCAAAGGAACTAGAACAACGCGGACATCATGTAATTTTAGTCAATTATCAGCCTACAAGTGAGAATATGGTAGTCGATTTTTCTAAAAGAATCATCAGCCGATTACCCAAAAATATTGGTCTTTTTTCTTTAAAATTGCAAGAAACAGATTCTTCCTTTGCCGAATGGTTTGCAAGCGATAATTTGTAATTCAAAAAACCTACTTTAGCTTTATGCAAATCACTCCCAACAAAAAAATATATTTCGCCTCCGATCAGCATTTTGGTGCGCCAACTCCTGAATTGAGTTTACCAAGAGAGAAAAAATTCGTTGCTTGGCTCGACGAAATCAAAGGAGATGCCGAAGCTATTTTTTTATTAGGTGATTTATTCGATTTTTGGTTCGAATATAAAACCGTTGTTCCCAAAGGTTTTGTGCGTGTTCTTGGTAAACTGGCCGAGATTCGCGACAGTGGAATTCCGATTTATTTCTTCGTAGGAAATCACGATTTATGGATGAATGATTATTTCGAAAAAGAATTGAATATCCCCATTTATCGCGATAATCAAGAATATACCTTCAACGGAAAAACCTTCCTTATTGGCCACGGCGACGGAAAAGGTCCCGGCGACAAAGGCTACAAACGCATGAAGAAAGTATTCACTAATCCGTTTTCGAAAGGATTGTTTCGATGGCTCCATCCTGACATTGGCGTAAAGCTTGGTCATTACCTTTCGGTGAAAAATAAATTAATTTCGGGCGATGAAGATGTGAAATTTCTTGGCGAAGAAAACGAATGGTTGATCCTTTATTCCAAAAGAAAACTAGAAACTAAGCATTACAATTACCTCGTTTTTGGTCATCGTCATTTGCCTTTAAAATTCCCTGTTGGGGAAAATTCCGAGTATGTAAATCTAGGCGATTGGATTGGCTATTTTACCTATGGCGTTTTTGATGGCGAGACTTTCGAGTTGAAAAAGTATTAATTTACTACGAATTCTCATGTTCGTCCAAATCCTTTTGTAAATCTAAATTCCTAAAAGACGGCAATTTGATTCCTGTAAAAATTACGATTAATAGCGTCATGCTTCCGCCAAAAACAACTGCGGTAACCGTTCCCATTAGTTTTGCCGTTAATCCACTTTCGAAAGCGCCCAACTCATTTGAGGAACCCACAAAAATTGAATTTACTGCCGCTACTCGACCTCGCATGTGATCTGGTGTTTTCAATTGTAAAATCGTTTGACGAATAACTACCGAAATTCCATCGGCAACGCCACTAAAAAATAAGGCTATTACAGAAAGCCAAAACCAAATTGAAAGTCCAAAAACAATAATACAAACACCAAAAGCGAATATAGCTGCTAAAAGTTTTATTCCTGCTTTTTTATAAAACGGAAGGTGTGCCGAAACTAACATCGTCAACAAAGATCCTACCGCTGGCGCAGCTCGTAAAACCCCAAAACCTTCGGGGCCTACTTTTAGAATATCTTGGGCAAAAATAGGTAAAAGCGCCACAGCTCCTCCAAATAGTACCGCTACCATATCAAGTGTTAACGCACCCAAAATAGATTTATTGGTATAAACAAATTTAACACCTTCTTTCAGACTTGCCATAATAGGCTCTCCAATTTTGGGATTCAAAATAGGCTTCGCACCTATTTGCGTTAACAACAACAATGACAAAATTGAACAAACAAAAACAAGACACATCGACCAGTGAACACCAATTAATGTAATCGAAAATCCCGCTACCGAAGGCCCAACAACTGCAGCTATTTGCCATACTGAACTACTCCAAGTTGCTGCGTTAGGATATACTTTTTTAGGAACAATTAACGATAATAAGGAAAAGATTGTTGGCCCTAAAAAAGCACGAACTAGTCCGCCCAGAAATACAAAAAAATAAATACCATAAAGAATTATATGGGTTGCAACACCGCTAATAACTCGGGGCCAAGTCAATAAAAACAACCCAAAACTGATTACAGAAAAAGCCAAAATACATTTCAATAGCATTCCTTTCTTTTCTTTTTGGTCTACAATATGTCCGGCAAACAACGCCATTGCAATTGCAGGAATTACTTCCATTAATCCTATAATTCCTAACGAAAGTGGATTTTTAGTTAAACTATAAACCTGCCATTCGATGATTATAAATTGCATCGACCACGCAAAAACCATAGCAAATCGTAACAACAAAAACGTATTGAATTCTCTATAACGTAAGGCTGCGTATGGATCTTTTTTTTTCATTATAATAATAAAATTTATTTGATGTCTTTTAATCTTAGTTGGATAGAAACTTTTCCGTTCCATTCATTTTCTTCAATACAATATAAGGCTTCGAATGGTTTTTTGTTGGTTGTAACCTCCATTTTATTTCCTAAACCAAAGCCAATTGCTGGGATTCCCTCGGAATTATTTTGTCGAACAAATAGCTTTAAATGTTCTTCATCGCCTCCCATTTTTTTGGCGTAACCAGTGTCTATTACATTTTTAGATAAGAAAATGGGCGTCATATTTTGTGGACCAAAAGGTTCGAATTGTTTCAAAATCCGAATTAATTTTGGTGTAATATCTTCGAAATTGATCTCGGCATCAACAGCAATTTCAGGCGTTAGTGAATCTGGGTGAATCGTTTCTTCAACAATTTTTTCGAAAGCATCTTTAAATAGCTGATAATTTTCTTCCAATAAAGTCATTCCGGCCGCATACATGTGACCACCAAATTGCTCTAAATGTTCCGAACACGCTTCCAAGGCATTATAGACGTCAAACCCTTTTACAGATCGCGCCGAAGCGGCATATTTATCGCCACTTTTGGTAAAAACTAATGTCGGACGATAATACGTTTCTATCAATCGCGAAGCCACGATTCCGATTACACCTTTGTGCCAATCTTCTTGAAAAACGACCGTTGTGAATCGCTTTTTTTCGTTGTTTTCGATAATTTGGCCCAACGCTTCTTTGGTAATTTGTTTGTCTAAATCTTTCCTTTCCGAATTATAGGCTTCAATTTCAGTGGCAAATTGTTGCGCTTGTTCAAAATCGAATTCCGATAATAATTCGACAGCATGATTACCATGTTTAATTCGTCCCGCAGCGTTAATTCTTGGCGCTATGATAAAAACGACATCGGTAATATCTAATGTTTGTTTTTTTACTTGATGAACCAAAGCTTTGATTCCTGGTCTTGGATCGGCATTAATAACTTGCAAACCGAAATAAGCCAAAATCCTGTTTTCTCCAGTCATAGGAACAATATCGGCCGCAATCGCAGTCGCAACCAAATCTAAATAGGAAGTCAAATCTTCGATAGTTTGATTTCGGTTTTCACCCAAAGCTTGAATTAGTTTGAAACCAATTCCGCAACCACATAATTCGTCATACGGATAATTACAATCGTCCCGTTTTGGATCTAAAACCGCCACGGCTTCGGGTAAGAATTCCCCCGGTCGGTGATGATCACAAATGATAAAATCGATATTTCGTTCTTTGGCGTACGCCACATGATCAATCGATTTTATACCACAATCCAAAGCAATTATTAGAGAAAAGCCGTTGTCATCTGCAAAGTCAATTCCTTTGAAAGAAACGCCGTAACCTTCGGCATAACGATCTGGAATATAAGTGGCGACATTAGAATAATAGGTTTTAAGATAAGACGCAACTAAAGAAACTGCGGTGGTTCCATCTACATCGTAATCACCAAAAACGAGGATATTTTCCTCATTTTTAATCGCCAATTCAATTCTTTCGACGGCTTTATCCATATCTTTCATTAAGTATGGATTATGCAAATCGGTCAAAGTAGGACGGAAAAATTTACGCGCTTCTTCGAACGTTTCTATGCCGCGTTGGACCAAAAGTGTTGCCACAAAACCTTCTACATTCAAAGCGGCAGCAAGTTGTTTTACCTTTTCTTCCGACGGTTTTGGTTTAATGGTCCAGCGCATAATTAATTCTATATTGAAATTTTGTAATAGCACAAATTTAGTTTAAAATAGATGAAAAAAATTTACTTAACCATTATAATATTTTCACTACAAATTACAAATCAATAAAAAATTAAATGACCTTAAATGCCTTAGATGGAAAATGTTTTAATCCATATAAGGCATTTAAGGTCATCAAAGAAAAATATTTTTAATCTATAAATATTTATGATTTCAAAGTCAAAGCTTCTCCTTCAAATTGAATTCCATCCCATCCTAATTTTATAAAATTACGAATGTTTTGGTGGTTTGTTCCTTCTGGATTGCCCAAAACTTCGTCGAAATAATAGGCTCCAAAACACGCTAATGTTTCGGCTTGAGATAAATTTTGCAATTTCGCAAAAGCAAATAATTTACAAGAACCTGAATTTTCTCCTGCGGCATTATGCTGTGTTCCATTGTCGAAAGTCGTTGGAGTAAAATCGTAATTTTTCTCAATAACGGCAATCGTTTCTGGAAATGTGATGGCGTTGGGTGTTTGTTTTAGTTTTTCTAAAAAAGAGGTAATGCTCATTATGTAATTTATTATTCGGATTGTTTTTTATTTTCTTTCACTGGTATTTTTCCACCAACAACCACCACAATTTCTCCTTTTGGCGATTTATTTTCGAAATGCTTCAAGACTTCTCGAACAGTTCCGCGAACATTTTCTTCGTGCAATTTTGATAATTCTCGGGAAACACAAATTTGTCGGTCTTCGCCAAAAAAGGTAATGAATTCGGCTAAAGTTTTCACTAATTTATGTGGTGAAACATACAAAATCATCGTTCTGTTTTCTTCGGCAAGTGCCAAATATCGAGTTTGTCTTCCTTTTTTGTCAGGCAAAAAACCTTCGAAAACAAATTTATCGTTTGGTAAACCGCTATTGACCAAAGCGGGTACAAAAGCAGTTGCGCCAGGCAAACATTCTACATCAATTTTGTTTTCGACACAAGCGCGAGTAAGCAAAAATCCAGGATCAGAAATCGCTGGTGTTCCTGCATCCGAAATCAAGGCGATGGTTTCTCCAGCTTTCAAACGCGAGATTAAGTTCTCGACTGTTTTGTGTTCGTTGTGCATGTGATGGCTGTGCATGTGCGTACCAATCTCAAAATGTTTTAATAATTTTCCGCTGGTGCGCGTGTCTTCCGCCAAAATCAAATCGACTTCTTTCAGAATCCGAATCGCTCGAAAAGTCATATCTTCGAGGTTACCAATTGGCGTTGGAACAATATATAATTTGCCCATTTATTCGAATTTTTTTTCGATAATTACCATAAATCGCTGGGAATAATCTTCTTTGCCTTCCCAATTATTATAATCTGGTTTTACCATATCTTCAATAAAATCATGAGCTTCCTCAAAGCTATCGTATGTAATTAATTGATTTAAAACCCGACTGTAATCTTCTTCGCTATTTCCAAAAAGGTTTTTCACAAAAGCAATTCTATCGTTCAAATCAATGTTTATTCCTTTTGAAACTTTCTCATTCAAAGAAACTTTCTCCGATTTTATATCCATTGGATCTAATTCAATTTCAGAAAGAAGTCGCGCTTCTTCCTCTTGTATGGCTTCTTTCTTTGGAATATCAAAATCAAAAGAGGGCGGAATTACTTCATTTTCATTCAATTTTACAAACGTTGTTTCTGCATAATCTACTCCTAATAGATCAATAAATGAAATTTGTTTTTCCTCTTGTAAAGACTCCTCTTCTTTTTGTTCTGATTCGAAAGCTGGAGATAATTCAATTTCATCCAATTCTTCTTTTGGATCTTCCAAAATTGGAATGTCAACAATCGTTTCTGTCAAAATTTTTTCTTCAATAACCTTATTCTCTAAAGGAATTGAATTAGTGTCAGCAAAATTGTTTTCTTCAAAAACTTGTTTCATTTTTTCTACAATTTCCTCTTGACCAATTGTTGGTTTTGCACCATCAAAATGTTCTTCGACAAATTGTAAAATAGCTAATTTTTCATACAATTTTCTTGCTTCATTGCACAATACATTAACATCTGACCTATCTTTAATTTGCAATACTCTGTGAGCAATACTTATCAAATCAGCTTCCAATCTTTTTTTCATAACTTTTTAAATTACAGTGAGTAGGGTATCTCTATTTTTAAATGTGTCTTCTAATTTTTTATTTAGTCTAAGAAAAAAGAAACCTTTACGCTCAACATAATTATTTTGCAAATAAGTGTTCGTAAATCTTCGATTTGATAAAAATTTTCTATTTTTGAGACGATGTAAAAGTATAAAATTTTTAAATCGATTTCTTTCATTACAAAGTAATAAAAACTATTCATTTTAAGCGCAAGAAAAATACAAAATGTTTCTCGAAAACACAGTAAATCATAAAGAACAATTTGGTTGGATCGAAGTAATTTCAGGTTCGATGTTTTCGGGCAAAACCGAAGAACTCATTCGCAGACTAAAAAGAGCACAATTTGCCAAACAAAAAGTAGAAATATTTAAACCAACTATCGATACTCGATACAACGATGAAATGGTAGTATCGCATGATGCAAATGAAATTCGCTCTACACCTGTTCCTGCTGCAGCAAATATTGCTATTTTGGCACAAGGTTGTGACGTAGTTGGCATTGATGAAGCGCAGTTTTTTGATGATGAAATAGTAAAAATCTGTAATGATTTAGCCAATCAAGGAATCCGAGTAATTGTTGCTGGATTGGATATGGATTTTAAAGGAAATCCTTTTGGACCAATGCCGGCATTAATGGCAACTGCCGAATATGTAACTAAAGTTCACGCTGTATGCACACAAACCGGAAATCTCGCAAATTACAGTTTTAGAAAAACAAATAATGACAAACTCGTTATGCTTGGCGAAACCGAAGAATACGAACCTTTGAGTCGTGCGGCTTATTTTTATGCCATGAAAGAAAGCCATGAAAATCTAGAAACTGCAAAGGATAAAACCAAATAATCAAAGGTAAATTTTGAACTTAAGTGTAAATAATCTCGAAAAAATTCTCCATGCCAAAAAGTTTGGATCAATTTCTGACGGCGCAATTGACAATGTTTCAATCGATAGCCGCTCTTTGCAAAATAATGAAAAAACATTGTTTTTTGCATTAGTAGGTCCCAATAATGACGCTCATACTTATATTCAGGCCTTAATTGAGAAAGGGGTACAACACTTTGTTGTCACTCACATTCCGGAGGAATTATTAAGCAAGGCTGTTTTTTTTGTTGTCGAAAATACATTAGATGCCTTGCAAAAATTCGCAGCCTATCATCGGAATCTGTATACATTTCCTGTGATCGGATTAACAGGCAGTAACGGTAAAACGATTGTAAAGGAATGGCTGAATTTTCTTTTAGGTCCAGATTTCAATATCATACGAAGTCCTAAAAGCTATAATTCTCAAGTTGGCGTTCCGCTATCGGTAATTTCGATTAATAAAAAACATAATCTTGGAATTTTTGAAGCTGGAATTTCAAAAATGAATGAGATGGAAAAACTGGAAGCTATCATTCGTCCAAGCATAGGAATCATCACTAGTATTGGCTCGGCTCATGATGAAGGTTTTGAAGATTTAGAGAAAAAAATTAAAGAAAAATTAAAGCTTTTCAAACATTCGAAACTAATTATATATCAAAAAAACGAAGTCGTAGACGCACTTATTAATTCAAAAACAAGATCACTTTCGTGGAGTTGTAAGGATGAAACTGCGGATGTTTTTATTGTAAAAAAAGCGATTGCCGACAAAACGACTTTGCAAATTAGATACAATAATACGAATTTCGAAATACAAATTCCTTTTCAAGATGTTGCGTCTGTCGAAAATGCTATTACTTGTTTGGTCGTTTTGTTAAGCTTTAAATACGATCAAAAAAACATTCAAACCAGAATGCAATGGTTATATCCTGTCGAAATGCGTTTGAAAGTCAAAAACGGGATTAACAATACAACCTTAATTGATGATAGTTACAGCTCGGATTTTCAGTCATTGAAAATTGCTTTAGATTTTCTTGAAAGTCAAAAACAGTACAAAAACAAAACGGTAATCCTTTCTGATATATTCCAAAGCGGTTTGTCGAATGAGGAATTATACACAAAAGTTTCGCAGTTGATTGTATCCAATAAAATCAATCGAGTGATAGGAATAGGCGAAACTATTTCGGCTTTTAAAAATAAATTTTCAAATTGCACCACTTTTAAAAATACATCCGATTTTTTCTTGAATTTTAATCATTTGAATTTTGGGAATGAAACCATTCTTATTAAAGGAGCTCGCCATTTTCAATTTGAAGAAATCGTTGCTGCCTTGGAGAAAAAAACACACGAAACAGTTCTTGAAATCAATCTAAATGCGATAAGTCATAATCTCAATTTTTACAAATCAAAACTAAAGCCAACCACCAAAATGATGGTAATGATAAAAGCTTTTGGTTACGGAAATGGAGGATTTGAAATTGCTAAATTGCTCGAACATCACAAAGTGGATTATCTGGGTGTGGCTTTTGCCGATGAAGGAATTACGTTAAAAAAAGAAGGAATTCTGCTTCCTATTATGGTGATGAATCCTGAAACTACAAGTTTTTCGACTATCATTCAACATCATTTAGAACCTGAAATTTATAACATGAAAGGCTTAAATGCTTTCTTGAAAATTGCAGATCAACGAAAACTAAAACATTTCCCAATTCATATTAAAGTAGACACAGGAATGCATCGTTTGGGTTTTGAAGAACCTAATATAGAAGAATTAATTTCTACTTTAAAGAACAATAAATCGGTACAGGTTCGAAGTATTCTATCCCATTTGGCAACCGCTGATGATGAAAATCAATCGGAATTTGCTAGTTTTCAAATTGAATTGTTCGATAAATTATCCTCAAAATTAATGCGCGATTTACAAATAAATCCGATTCGTCATTTATTAAACACCTCTGGAATAAGTAATTTCCCTCTAGCTCAATATGATATGGTTCGTTTAGGAATTGGACTTTATGGCGTTTCTAATGATGATGAAGAACAGAAAGAATTAGAAAACGTAGGCACATTAAAATCTATCATATCACAAATCAGAACTATTGAAGCCGGAGAAAGTGTAGGTTATGGAAGACGTTTCGTGGCTGACAAACCAACAAAAATCGCAACAATTCCTATTGGTTACGCCGATGGGATTTCGAGACTTTGGGGAAATGGCCTAGGTTTTGTAACCTTAAAAAAAACGAAAGCAACAATTATTGGAAGTATTTGCATGGATATGTTGATGGTAGATATAACAGAAATTAATTGTAAAGAAGGAGACGAGGTAATCCTTTTTGGCGAAAACCCAACTGTATCTTTTATAGCATCTCAATTAAAAACTATACCTTATGAAATTCTAACGAGTATTTCTCAAAGAGTAAAAAGGGTTTTTTATAGAGAATAATAGTACAAATTTTTCATTTTGTATTCATTTTTTTACTAAATTCGTTTTGTAACAAAACAATTTTAATCAAAAAATTATTAATTATGGGATTCTTCAGCGATTTTAAAGCCTCTTTATTAAAAGGCGATGTATTAAGTTTAGCAACTGCGGTCGTTATTGGCGGTGCCTTTGGCAAGATAATTGGCTCTGCCGTTGAGGATGTTATTATGCCTATTATCGGTTTATTCACAGGAGGAATAGATTTTACACAGAAATACATTCCATTGAATGGAGCAACATATGAAAATTTAGCAGCAGCCAAAAAAGCAGGTGCAAGTGTAATAACTTATGGAAACTTGGTTCAAGCAACCCTGAATTTTGTTGTCATTGCATTGTTTATTTTCATGATTCTGCGCTATGCCGAAAAAGCAAAAAAGAAAGAAATAGTAACCCCTGCTCCTCCGGCTGGACCTACGCAAGAAGAATTACTAATACAAATTAGAGATTTATTGAAAAAATAATTTCCGCTACATTATATATTCTAATTTAACCACGCCAAAAGCGTGGTTTTTCTTTATTGTTATATTTGTAACATTTTGTTATTTTTTGTGAATCTGCTTGTTATAAAGCACTTATTAATTACTTTTGCAATTAGAAAACAAGTTATTAAAAAAAAAAAACAGAATATGAAAATTGCGGTTGTAGGAGCCACTGGAATGGTTGGCGAAATAATGTTAAAAGTATTAGAAGAAAGAAACTTTCCTTTCACTGAATTAATATTGGTTGCTTCTGAAAAATCAGTTGGAAAAATTATCGAATTCAAAGGTCAAAAATATTCAGTTGTTGGCTTACAGACTGCGGTTGATATGAAACCAGAAATTGCAGTTTTCTCAGCAGGTGGACAAACATCGTTAGATTGGGCCCCGAAATTTGCTGCAGCTGGAACTACTGTTATCGATAATTCATCGGCTTGGAGAATGGATCCTACAAAAAAATTGATTGTTCCGGAAATAAACGCAAACGAATTAACAAAAGAAGATAAGATTATTGCTAACCCTAACTGTTCTACTATACAAATGGTTTTGGCTTTAGCACCACTACATAAAAAATACGACATCAAACGTATAGTTGTTTCTACTTACCAATCTATCACAGGAACTGGTGTAAAAGCGGTTGAACAATTCGAAAATGAATGTGTAGGAATAGAAGGCGACATGGTCTATAAATATAAAATCAACAGAAACTGTATTCCACAATGCGATAGTTTTGAAGAAAATGGGTATACCAAAGAAGAAATGAAATTATCGAATGAAACGAAAAAAATATTAGGTGACAACACTATTGCAGTAACAGCAACAGCCGTTCGTGTACCAGTTGTTGGTGGACATAGTGAAGCCGTAAATGTTGAATTTGAAAATGATTTTGAAGTAAACGAAGTAAGAATGATTTTGAGTCAAACAGACGGTGTTGTTGTTCAAGATAACTTAGATACTTTCACCTATCCAATGCCACGATATGCCGAAGGTAAAAATGAAGTTTTTGTAGGTAGAATTCGTCGTGACGAAAGCCAAGCCAACACATTAAACATGTGGATTGTTGCTGACAATTTAAGAAAAGGAGCTGCAACAAATACCATTCAAATAGCCGAATATTTAGTAGCGCATAACTTAGTGTAAAATCATTTTATACTTAATAAAATCCAGTTGACTTTAAATAATCTTAAGGTTCGCTGGATTTTTATTTGGGTATAGTTACCTTTGCTACAAATGAATAAGAAATTTGTCTTAGTAAATTCTATCTTAGCAGTTGCAGTATTGTTTTCAATCCTGTTCCAGTTTGTGCATAGTTATGAACATCTGGCAAAACAACTTTCTCAAAAAGAATGTCACCACAAATATACTTCAAGCCAAGAAATCACGCATCAACATCACAATTTTGAACATTGTTTTGTGTGCCATTTTTCTGTAAGTAGTTTTGTGGCTTCGGATACTCATCATTTTGAATTCCAAAAATATTCCTTCCCTAATAGACATTCCTTTTTCAAATCCATAGAGATCGCCCAATTCTTCAAAGGAAGTCTATTTGCATTTCGTGCACCTCCCATTTTTATTGTATAAATTATTCTGACGCAATAACACAATGTTTTTGTGCTTTTCGTATTTAACAATAAAATCATTTCAAATGAAAAAAATTATAATCACTTTAATAATAATAATTTCAGCTAGTATTCAGGCACAAGAAACGACAGATAAAAAACAAGACAGCCTTCATAAAAACAAACCATTTATATTAGACGAAGTAATTATCTCTACCGCTTTCAATAAAATACAATCCCAAAATGTAATGAAAGTCGAACATGAAAGCATCAAGGAATTACAGAAAAAAGGAACTTCCACATTAATAGAAGGATTGGCAACCATTCCCGGTGTTTCTCAAGTTTCTACAGGAACCTCTATTGGGAAACCTGTAATTCGGGGTTTGAGTGGGAATCGCGTTTTGGTCTATTCGCAGGGAGTTAGAATGGAAAATCAACAGTTTGGTGATGAACACGGATTAGGATTAAATGATTCCGGAATTGAAAGTGTCGAAGTGATAAAAGGCCCAGCTTCCTTGCTTTATGGCTCGGATGCTTTGGGAGGAGTTTTGTATTTTAATCCCGAAAAGTTTGCCGTAGCCAATACTTTCAATGCTAATTTTAGCCAAAAATTATTCTCGAATACCTTGGGAAGTAATTCTTCGTTGGGATTAAAAACTTCGACAGAAAACTGGAAATTCTTAGTTCGAGGAGGTTACAATACGCATACGGATTATAAAATTGCGAATGGAAATCGTGTTACAAATACGCGTTATAACGAAGGAGATTTCAAAACCGGAATTGGTTATAGTAATTCGAAATTTTCAAGTGTCTTCCGATATAATTTCAACAAATTAGATTTAGGAATCCCTGATGCGGGAATTGCCGAGCAAACTACAACCAAGAATACAGGGTTTCCAAAACAAGCAGTTTCTACTAATTTATTGAGTTTAAACAATATCATTTTCTTAAAAAACTCGAAATTAGATGTCGATTTGGGTTATATCTCCAATGATCGAAGCGAGTTTGTTGACAACAATATTGCCAATTTACAAATGAAATTGAAAACCTTCAATTATGATGCGAAATATCATTTGCCAAAATTTGGAAATTTTGAGTCAATAATTGGTGTTCAGGGAATGAGTCAAACCAATGCTAATTCAGGAATAGAATGTTTAATTCCAGATGCTTCAACGAATGATTTTGGTGTATTTGGAACTGGAAATGTCGAAATAAAATCCAATGTTTTTCAGGCTGGAGTTCGCTTTGACAATAGAAAAATCAACACAATAGCTCATGGAATTGCTGGACATGAAGGTTATTTTCAAGCCATCAATAAATCATTCCAAAGTTATAATGCTTCCTTGGGATACAAAACGAATTTAGCCGAAAATTTGTCTCTTCGGTTGAATGTAGCTTCTGGATTTAGAGCGCCAAATTTGGCCGAATTATCTTCGAATGGCGTACATGAAGGAACGAATCGTTATGAAGTCGGAAACACAGATTTGAAGACCGAGCAAAATTTACAAACCGATGTAAATTTAGAATTTAAAAACAGTCATTTTGAGTTTTTTGCTAATGGATTTTACAATCATATCAACAATTATATCTACACTTCGCCAGCAGGAACAAAAAATAGTGGCTTTGATATTTATGATTATATTCAGAGCAATGCCAAATTATATGGCGGCGAAATTGGGTTGCATTTTCATCCACACCCATTTGATTGGATGCATTTTGAAACTAGTTTTGAAACCGTAACCGGCGTAAAACAAAATGGGGATTATCTACCTTTAATTCCTGCAAACAATTGGATTAACACGATTAGAGCCGAATTCAAAATTAAAAAATGGTTGGAGGAAGGTTTCGCAACATTGAATGTTTCTACAACTTTTAATCAAAATAAAGTGAGTGGTTTCGAAACAAAATCGAACGGTTATTCATTGTTGAATCTTGGATTAGGCGGAAAAATAAAAATAGGGAAAGCTGCTTTTGACTTCAATTTGAACGGCAATAATATATTGAATAAAACCTACATCGCACATTTATCTCGGTTGAAAACAGATGGTATTCCTAACATTGGAAGAAACATTGTTTTGGGATTGAATTTTAATATTTAATCTTGCCAACATATCGCATTAATCGAGTAATTTTCGCCTTTCGACCATTGATGTACGAAGAAGAGCTTGTTGCTGAATATCTTCTTGGACTAGGCAAAATTGCAGCAATTCCTGCGGCTTGAATTGTTGTGAGATCTGTTGCCTCTTTTCGGTACCAATGTTTTGCAGCAGCTTGAGCACCATAAACGCCATCCCCCATTTCGATACTATTCAAATAGACTTCCATAATGCGTTGTTTCCCCCAAATTAATTCAATCAAAACCGTGAAATAAGCTTCTAATCCTTTGCGCAAATAACTTCTCCCTTGCCAAAGAAAAACATTTTTGGCTGTTTGTTGCGAAATAGTACTTCCTCCTTTTATTTTTCGACCTCTTTCATTATTGGTATATGCCTTTTGCATCGCTTTAAAATCAAAACCATTATGAATTAGAAAAGTTCCATCTTCACTTGCAATTACAGCTTTTTGCAAATTGACCGAAATATTTTCAATGGGTTGCCAATCGTGACTAAAATTATTTTCTTTACCAGTTGATTTATTTTCGATAGCACGAACGATCATCAAAGGCGTAAAAGGAACTGGAACAAACTTAAAAATAACCACTGAAAAAATAGATAATCCTAGAAACCATAAGAATGCTTTAAATAAAAAGCGAATGCATTTAACTTTGAAACTTTCGTTTCCCTTTTTCGAGGATTGTTTTTTTTTTGTGGAGGTATTTTTTGTTGCCATGAACTTTTTAAAATATAAAATTTTTATAAAAGTATATAAATGCATCTCGTTTTCAAAATTAAGTTTGATTCAATACTTCCCAAACATTTAGAATTTTGTACTTTTAAAAACTTTTAAATCAATAGAAATTATGAAAAAAATATTGCTTATAACCCTTATTATAATGAGTTTAAACACTATGGCACAAAACGTAATGTCACCAGAATTACTTTGGAAACTAGGAAGAATTACCGCTTTAGGCATCTCTAACGACGGAAAAAATATCGTATATAAAGTGAATACCCCTAAAGCCGAAGAAAATAAGTCGGAAACAAAATTTTATACTCTTCCGGTAAATGGTGGTGTTGCAACGGAAGTAAAAGACACGAAAACAGTATTGAAAGATAAAAACAATTCTCCTGATGGCAAATATCTTGTTTATGATGATGAAGTAAAAATCGACAAAATATTTGGAAAAGATTTTTATCCCGAACTTGAAAAATCGAATGTTCAAGTCTATAATGGATTGGATTATCGTCATTGGGACAAATGGAATGAAGGGAAATTTAATCATGTTTTTTATAAAGAAAACAAAGAGAAATCCGTTGGGATTGATCTTTTAAATGGCGAAAACTTCGATAGTCCACAAAAGCCTTTCGGCGGTGACGAAGATTATATTTGGTCGCCAGACAGCAAAAGCATTTTATATGTATGCAAGAAAAAATCAGGTACAGCCTACGCTACCAGTACCAATACTAATATTTACGAATACAATCTCGCCACCGGGAAAACCTTGAATAGAACCGAGGAAAATCTAGGATATGACACCAATCCTGCTTTTTCTCCATCAGGAGATTTGACTTGGTTGCAAATGAAACGCGACGGTTATGAAGCCGACAAAAACGACATTATTGTTGATTTTAAAGGAACAAAAATTAACTTAACGGCTAATTGGGACGGATCTGTAAATGATTTTAAATGGAGTCTTGACGGTAAAAAAGTCTATTTTATTGCACCTATCGACGGAACAAAGCAATTATTTGAAGTTAATTTTCCGGGTTTAACCAAAATTGCAATTACTGTTAAACAAATTACAAATGGGGATTTCGACGTAGATCATTTTGTTGGTTTCTCTGGAGACAACATCATTTTGACTCGAACCGATATGAATCATGCTGCAGAAATATTTTCTTTCGATTTGAAGAAAAAAAGCTGGAAACAATTGTCGAATGTAAATACAGAAACCTATAAATCATTGGCGTTAAGCAAAACCGAAAGAAGGTATGTAACGACAACCGATGGCAAAAAAATGTTGGTTTGGGTTATACTTCCGCCAAATTTTGATGCTTCAAAAAAATATCCAACTTTACTTTATTGTCAAGGTGGACCGCAAAGTGCCTTAACACAATTTTACTCTTTCCGTTGGAATTTTCAATTAATGGCCGCAAACGGTTATATTGTTGTGGCGCCAAATCGTCGCGGAATGCAAGGTCACGGAGTAGAATGGAATGAGCAAATTAGTAAGGATTGGGGCGGCCAAGTTATGGATGATTATCTTTCGTCAATTGACGATGTCTCCAAAGAAAGTTATGTAGACAAAAGCCGTTTAGGATGCGTTGGCGCTAGTTATGGCGGATATTCCGTGTTTTATTTAGCGGGAATACACAATAATAGATTTAAAACTTTCATCGCTCACGATGGCGTTTTCAATACGCAAAGTATGTATGGCACCACCGAAGAAGTTTTCTTTAATCAATGGGATTTTGGGGGAGCTTATTGGGAAAAAGATAATGCTGTAGCACAAAAAACATACACGAAATTTAATCCTGCTAGCTTTGTAGAAAAATGGAATACACCTATTTTAATCTTCCAAGGTGGAATTGATTTTAGAGTTCCAATTGGTCAAGGACAAGAAGCGTTTCAAGCGGCACAATTGCGAGGAATAAAAAGTAGATTTGTCTATTTTCCAGAAGAAAACCACTGGGTTTTAAAACCTCAAAATGCACTCGTTTGGCAAAGAGAATTCTATAAATGGCTGAAAGAGACTTTGTAGACTTTCGATATTAATTAAAGCAACAAATCCCAACTTCTCAGTTGGGATTTGTTGCTTAATATAGAATTTCAGATATTATTCTGGATCATTCATTTTAAAAGTATCCATAAAAGCGGTGGTATAATCACCGGCAATATATCTTGGATCATCCATTAATTGTCTGTGAAATGGAATAGTAGTTTTAATTCCTTCAATCACAAATTCATCTAAAGCTCGTCTCATTTTGCTAATTGCTTCTTCACGCGTTTGAGCGGTAGTAATCAATTTGGCAATCATAGAATCGTAATTTGGCGGAATGGTATAACCTGAATACACGTGAGTGTCTAATCGAACTCCGTGACCACCAGGCATATGAAGTGTAGTGATTTTTCCTGGCGAAGGTCTGAAATCATTATAAGGATCTTCGGCATTGATACGGCATTCGATGGCATGCAATTGGGGTAAATAATTTTTACCTGAAATTGGAATTCCAGCAGCAACCATTATTTGCTCGCGAATTAAATCATAATCTATAACTTGTTCTGTAATTGGGTGCTCTACTTGAATACGCGTATTCATTTCCATGAAATAAAAATTGCGGTGTTTGTCAACCAAAAACTCAACTGTTCCTGCACCTTCATATTTAATATATTCGGCTGCTTTAACTGCAGCTTCTCCCATTTTCTGACGTAATTCGTCCGTCATATATGGAGATGGTGTTTCTTCAGTTAATTTTTGATGACGACGTTGTACCGAACAATCTCTTTCAGAAAGATGACAAGCTTTTCCGAAGGAATCACCTACCACTTGAATTTCGATATGACGAGGTTCCTCGATTAATTTTTCAAGATACATTCCGTCATTTCCAAAAGCGGCTGCTGATTCTTGTCGAGCACCTTCCCAAGCTTTTAGTAATTCTTCGTCTTTCCAAACGGCGCGCATTCCTTTTCCACCACCACCAGCAGTAGCTTTTAGCATTACTGGATAGCCCATTCCTCGAGAAAGTTCTTGTGCTTGTTCGAATGATTCCAAAAGTCCATCAGAACCTGGCACACAGGGTACACCAGCAGCTTTCATAGTGGCTTTGGCCGAAGCTTTGTCCCCCATTCTGTCAATCATTTCTGGTGTAGCGCCAATGAATTTGATATTATGCTCTTGACAAATTTTTGAAAATTTAGAGTTTTCTGAAAGAAATCCATATCCAGGATGTATTGCATCTGCGTTTGTAATTTCGGCGGCAGCAATAATATTTGACATTTTTAAATAGGATAAGTTGCTTGGAGCCGGTCCAATGCAAACTGCTTCGTCAGCAAATTTAACGTGTAAGCTTTCGGCATCAGCAGTAGAATAAACCGCTACTGTTTTGATGCCCATTTCTTTACAAGTTCGAATGATACGAAGCGCAATTTCTCCCCTATTTGCAATTAATATTTTTTTAAACATCTTATTGAAATTATAAATTATAAATTATAAATTTTAAATTAGTTGAATGATAGTTAATAATTCATCATTCAAAATTCATCATTCAAAATTTCTTATGATGGATCTACTAAGAACAGAGGTTGGTCATATTCTACTGGTGACATATCATCCACCAAAATTTTAACAATTTTACCTGAAACTTCAGATTCAATTTCGTTAAATAATTTCATTGCTTCAATTACACAAAGTACATCTCCTTTAGCAATTGTAGAACCAACTTCAACAAACATTGGTTTGTCAGGTGATGGTTTTCTATAAAAAGTTCCTATAATTGGAGATTTTACTGTAATATAGTTTGTGTTTTCAACTGCCGCTGGAGTAGATGCAACAGGGGCTGACGCAACTGGAGCTACCGCTTGTTGAAGTACGGGTTGAGCTGGCAATTGTTGAACATAAGTGGTTTCGGTTGTATTTCCTTCCAATGTAGTTCTAATGGTAATTTTCACATCATCCATTTCCAATTTAACTTCTGCTACTCCTGAATTTGCTACAAATTTGATTAGGTTTTGAATTTCTTTTAAATCCATAATTATTTGTTTTTAGTTTAAATTTATTTTTTATTGTATGCCCATTTTAAGTAAATCGATCCCCAAGTGAATCCTCCGCCAAAAGCCGCCAACATTATTGTATCTCCCTTTTTGAATGACTTTTCAAAATCACTAAGTACTAATGCAATGGTTGCTGATGTGGTATTACCGTATTTTTCTATATTCATTAAGACTTTAGAATCCTCTAATTTCATTCGGCTTGCTGTAGCATCAATGATTCGTTTATTTGCTTGATGCGGAACTAACCATTGAATATCGTGATTCGTCAAATTATTTTTTTTCATCAAAAATTCGCTCGAATCCGCCATGTTTGTAACTGCATATTTAAAGACAGTCTTACCATCCTGAATAATTTTGTGTTTATTATCCTGAAGGGTTTCAATTGTTGTTGGGTGAAGAGATCCTCCTGCTTCAATTTTCAAAAAGTCACGCCCTATTCCATCGCTTCTTAAATATTCATCTTGTAACCCTAGACCTTCATAATTAGGTTCGAATAATGCTGCGCCGGCGCCATCACCAAAAATAATGCAGGTAGATCTATCGGAATAATCTACGATTGAAGACATTTTATCAGCACCTATTAATAGCACTTTTTTATATCTTCCGGATTGAATGTAAGCAGAAGCAACAGAAACTCCGTATAAAAAACCAGAACATGCTGCTTGCAAATCGAATGCAAAAGCATTTACCGCACCTAATTCAGTAGCAACATATGCTGCTGTAGAGGCTACTGGCATATCTGGTGTTGCAGTTGCAACTATTACTAAGTCTATTTGTAATGGATCAATATTTCCTCTAGCAATTAAGTCTTGAGAAGCTTTTATAGCTAAATAAGAAGTTCCTTTACCTTCGTCTTTAAGAATTCTTCTTTCTTTTATTCCGGTGCGGGAGGTAATCCACTCATCATTTGTGTCCACCATTGTTTCGAGGATTTTGTTTGTAAGTACAAAATCCGGAACATATCCTCCAACAGCAGTAATAGCAGCTGTAATTGTATTCATTTTATTCTATTTTTTTTGTTGAATTACCATTCACAAAATTTTTAAAAGTCTTGAAAAGTACAAAAAAATTCTAAACGAAATTGGTTTAGAACTTCTAATTAACTGAAAATTATAAACAACAAAAAAACTCTCACTATGTGAGAGTTTATATATCATTTACAAAAATGCATTAAGCAAGGGCAGCAGATTTATCTACAACAACTTGACCTCTGTAATACATTTTACCTTCATGCCAATATGCTCTGTGGTATAAGTGTGCTTCTCCAGTGATTGGACAAGTTGCGATTTGAGCTACTGTAGCTTTATAATGTGTTCTTCTCTTATCTCTTCTTGTTTTGGAGATTTTTCTCTTAGGATGTGCCATTTTACTATATTATTTATCCGTTAATAGTTGCTTTAATTTGTCCCAACGCGGGTCGATATTTTCTTCTTTTTGTTCTTTTTTATTCTCTTTTTTTTGCTCTTTTATTGTCAGTTCTTTCAACTTTGTTAAAGCCTCCGTTTTTAAACTTCCGTCTTTAATTCCGGGGTGAATTCGTCTTAAAGGAACTGAAAGCACAATCATTTCGTATATATATTGTGAAATATCTACTTGAAATTCTCCATGTGGCAAAATGAGTAATTCTTCATTATCGTTATTGAAAACTTCTCCAAAACGCACTATTAATTTCATACTACCTTTTATTGGTAAATCAAATTCTTCGTTTGTCATATCACAAGGAACATTTACAGTTCCTTTATGTTTGAAAGTAACTTCTAACATCGTGCTTTTTTTCTCTAAAACTACATTTACTTTGATATTTGAATTATTAAATTCATGGTAATCAAAGATTTCAAAGAACGATTTGTTTATTTGATATTCGAAATGATGTTTTCCTAGCTTTAAACCTATAAAAGGAATTAAAAATTCTTTTGTCTTGTTCATTTCAACAACAATTTGCCCTAAACTTCGGGAGTGCAAAGATATAAAATTATTATAAATTTAATAATGTTATTTACTTTTTTTATTTAAGACTGTTTTTCTTTTATTTTTAAAGGTTTTTCACTTATTTCAGCATATTGATTTCTCGAATTATAGATATCAATTGCAAGGTATACTGCCTCTTTGAATGAATTATTATCCGCCAAACCTTTGCCTGCAATATCATAAGCTGTGCCATGATCCGGCGAAGTTCTGATTTTATTTAAACCTGCTGTATAATTGACCCCATTACCAAACGATAATGTTTTGAAAGGAATTAATCCTTGATCATGATATGTTGCAATAATAGCGTCATATTTATCTTGTTGATTACTTCCAAAAAAACCATCAGCGGCGAAAGGTCCAAAAACTAAGGTTCCATTTTCAAATATTTTTTTCAAAGTTGGCTTTAATACAGTATCATCTTCATTTCCAATTACACCTCCATCGCCACAATGTGGATTCAGTCCTAAAACAGCAATTTTTGGTTGATTGATACTAAAATCTTGAATTAAAGACTGCTTAATTGTTTCGATTTTTTTTGTGATTAATTCTTCGGTAAGATGAGAGGAAACTTCATTTAAAGGGATATGATCCGTTAATAAACCAACTCTAAGATTATCTTGAACCATTAACATTAGTGCATTTCCATCTAATTCTTGATCTAAATAATCGGTATGTCCAGGAAATTTAAATGCCTCGGATTGAATATTATATTTATTTATTGGGGCGGTAACTAGCGCATCTATTCGACCTTCTTTCAAAGCATTCGTTGCAGCAACAAATGATTTTATAGCATATTTTCCAATCTTTTCGTCATTGACTCCAAAATTCAGATCCACGCCTTCATTCCAAACGTTTAAAACATTTATTTTACCAACAACCATTTGATCCAATCTATCAATTCCATGAAGCATTGATGTTGATTCGAAACTCTTTTTCACAAACGAAAGGATTTTCACATTAGCAAAAATAACAGGCGTACATAGTTCAAGCATTCGAGAATCTTCGAAGGTTTTTAGTACAACTTCGCTTCCTATACCGTTTAAATCTCCAATCGAAATCCCTACGATTATATTTTCTGCCTTTTTTATCATAACCTCAGATTATTTATTGCTAATTTTGAAGTGCAAATTTAGTAAAATAAAATAAGAAATGTTTACAGGAATCATAGAATCCCTTGGCACGATCCAAGAAATTAAAAAAGAGAAAGATAATATTCATATTACAATAGCTTCCTCTATTACTAACGAGCTCAAAATAGACCAAAGTGTCGCTCATAACGGCATTTGCTTGACAGTGGTTTCAATAAACGACACCCTTTATACGGTGACAGCTATTGGAGAAACAATAAAAAAAACAAACCTTTCCTATTGGCAAAAAGGAGATACCGTCAATCTGGAAAGAGCTATGAAGCTGGGCGACCGATTAGATGGTCATATTGTTCAGGGTCATGTGGACCAAATTGGGAACTGTATTCTGGCTAAGGAAACCAATGGAAGTTGGCTTTACACCTTTGAATACGATACAAATCTCAATAACATAACGATTGAAAAAGGTTCAATTACTGTAAATGGAGTAAGTTTAACGGTTGTAGATTCAAGAAAAAATGAGTTTAGTGTTGCCATTATTCCTTATACTTTTGAACATACTAATTTTAACACATTTCAATCCGGCACAATAGTAAACCTTGAATTTGATGTTATTGGCAAATATGTATCTCGATTGTATTCTAATAAATAATTACTTTTTAGTGCAGCAAAAAAAAACTCCAATTTACATTGGAGTTTTTTTTGCTTTTACATGATATTTATACATGAAATAAATGCCCAATAGTATAGCTAGTAGTATCAAAATATTGAGGTGGGTATCAATTGGAACTTGAGTGCTACCTCCAGTACCAGGAGGACCAGGATTAGGAGGACCAGTTCCATCACTCGGGTTAGGATCCTCGGCAATACAGTCAAAAATTCCAAGTAGGAAAGCAATTGGAATAAAAAATTTGAAACCTCGTATTTTCATATTTATTTAAAAACCAAAATCTATTTAAATCAATTAAATCTATAATAATATCTTGAAAAAAGCTACTGCTAAATTAATGGTTGTAAATTTAATATTTTATTATCGGTAAACAACTGAATATTCGCTGAAAATATTGAAATAATCGCCGAAATACAGTTAAATTTATTCTAAATAAAAAAACCCTTACAAAATAAATTTACAAGGGTTTTGTGGTGGTCCCACTTGGAATCGAACCAAGCACCTACTGATTATGAGTCAGTTGCTCTAACCGAATGAGCTATAGGACCTTTTAAGAGTTTGCGAAATTACTACTATTTTGCATTGGATGCAACTTTTTTTTGAAATTCCTTTTGTTATTGTCTTCCCAGCAATTTTTGAAGGTTCATTTACAAGAATTTAGACTTTTTATAAGACATGAAAAGTAGTTAACTGAGATTTAATTCAACTACATTCATTTACTTAAAAGCATGAATATTGACATACATAGTGTAAATGAAGTGTACATTTTAATAGATTGGAAAATTTAAAAAACCATTTTTATCGATTTTAAAGCAATTTAAAAACTTTACAATACTAAATTTAAAAACTCAATTTAAAAACTCAATTATTTTTTGTGAAATAGGTTATTTAATAATTGCTAATTTAGTATATTTATGCAAATTTTGTATACATGGAGATTATAGCCTGCCCAAAATGCTTAAGCAATCATCTTATAAAAAGTGGGATTATCAATAACAAACAAAGACACTTATGTAAAAAATGTAACTATTTTTTTACTGTTAATAAAATAGGCAAAAAGATAGATGACTACTATGTTACGAAGGCTTTACAACTCTATTTGGAAGGGTTGAGTTATCGAGAAATTGAACGAATTATAGGAGTTTCACATGTAACTATTAGCAATTGGGTGAAGACATTTAATATCAAAAAACCCTCTCATGCTGATTATCATCCTACCTATAAGATATTCAATCATTTAGAACTAATTGAATACCTAAAAAACAAAGAATTATTATCTGGTGCTGGTATGATAATAACAGAACTAGGAGACAAATTTATGTTAATCAAATGGGAGCGATTCAAAGATTAACTATAGTAATTTACACATAAGTATAGCAAATATTTATTTATCAAATAAAAAATTAGAATTTGGCTGTGTTAAAACCATACGTTTTTACTAACCAAAATTTAATTTATATGAAAAAGAGTTATTTGTTTCTTTTAGTTGGTCTAGCTTTTCTAAAGGGTTTTTCGCAAACTGCCCCAGCAAATGATTATACCTTGTCGTTATATGGTTTTGTGAGAACGGATTATATTTTTGATTCTCGTAAATCAGCAATGGCCAGAGAAGATCAATTAAATTTATACCCTTTGGATGTGGTAAAAGACGTAAATGGAAAAGACATTAATGCGGTTCGTCAATCTAATTTTTTAGCAGCAACGTCTAGACTTGGTTTAAAAGTAAAAGGTCCTGAGGTTTGGGGAGCTAAAATGAGCGGAACAATTGAAGCCGATTTTTACGCTACCGTTGAAGCTAATGTAGGTTCTCTTCGATTGCGTCATGCTTATGTAAATATGGATTGGTCTAAAACCTCCTTAACTTTAGGCCAAACATGGTATCCAACATTTATTCCTGAGGTTTTTCCGGGAGTAGCAAATTTTAATACTGGAATCATGTTCAACCCTTTTGGATGGGCAACTCAAGCTAAAATAAAACAATCCATTAGTAATGAAGTTTCTTTAACTGCTACCATATACAAAGAAAGAGAGTTTGCCGCAGCAGCTGTTACAGGAACAGCCGCAAATGCAGCAACTATTAATAGTTCATTGCCAACAATTAACACTCAAATACAATTCAAAGGGAAAAATATAATTCTGGGTGCTGGTTTTGAATATAAATCTTTACAACCACTTACTGATAACATAGCTATATCTGGGTCTCCAAAACTAGCAACTTCAGAAAAGATAAATAGTTCTTCTATATTTGCTTATGCAAAATATGCAAATGATAAAATCATTATTAAAACCTATGGAATTAAGGGGGGAAATATGAATAACTTAGTAATGATTGGTGGTTTTACCGGAAATACTATTGAAGGAATTCAATCTTATAATCCTACTAAAACTTCGGCTATGTGGATAGACATTGCTAGCAATGGAAAAACAATTGCGCCAGGATTATTCTTTGGAACTACACAAAACAATGGAGCAGATAAGGCTGCAGGAACTCTTACTCAAATATACGGTCGAGGATTAACATCAACTAGGTCTGTTGATAATGTATGGAGAGCGTCAGGCAGAATCGATTTAAAGAAAAATAAATTTAGAGTTTCTCCAGAGTTAGAATATACCTCTGCCACATGGGGAGATTCTGATTTATTTGGTAAGGCAACAACTAATTTAAAAAAAGTTTCTAACTTTCGCACGTTTGTATCATGCGTATATTTATTCTAAATTAATTATTAACAACCAAAAAAACCACATTTTTATGAGTACAAAATCAACGAAAGGCATCTGGAAAGTAATTTCTGCCTCCTCAATGGGAACAATGATCGAATGGTATGACTTTTATATCTTCGGAAGTTTAGCCGTTGTAATTTCAACAAAATTTTTTCCTGCTGATAATCCAACAGCTGCATTCCTAGCCACCTTAGCAACATTCGCTGTAGGATTTGTTGTTCGCCCTTTTGGAGCCCTTTTCTTTGGCAGATTAGGGGATCTAATTGGAAGAAAATACACTTTTATGGTCACTTTATTATTAATGGGAGGCGCAACGTTTTTAATTGGATGTATTCCCAGTTATGAAACCATCGGGTTCATGGCACCTCTGTTAGTGTTAGTATTAAGAATGCTTCAAGGACTCGCTCTTGGAGGGGAATATGGTGGAGCCGCAACTTATGTAGCCGAACACGCACCAGTGGGACAAAGAGGGTATTGGACATCTTGGATTCAAACTACTGCAACGGTAGGATTATTCATTTCATTGATGGTAATTTTAGCTACAAGAAATTTACTTACACCTGAACAATTTGATCTTTGGGGATGGAGAATACCATTTTGGGTTTCTATCATTATGGTTGGAATTTCGTATATGATTCGAAAAAACATGTCTGAATCTCCTGTGTTTGCAAAAGCAAAAAGCGAGGGAAACACAAGTAAAAATCCTTTGAAAGAAAGCTTTGGAAATCGTTACAATTATAAATTTGTATTATTAGCTTTATTTGGAGCCACAATGGGACAAGGCGTAGTTTGGTATACAGGCCAATTTTATGCCATGAGTTTTATGAAAACAGTGATGGCTGTAGATTCATCACAAGTAGATACTTTACTTGGAATTGCATTGATTCTTGGGACTCCATTTTTCGTTTTTTTCGGCTGGTTAAGTGATAAAATTGGTAGAAAATACATCATGATGGCCGGTATGCTTATTGCGGTTATATGTTATAGACCTATTTACAGATGCATGTACAAACTTACAGATGCTAAAACGATGAAAGCAGAGGGAAATACAATGGTTTTAGATAGCTGTAAAGTAATTGGCACTCAAATAGCAACCCTAAAAACAGAAGCTGACAAAAAGGATCCAAGCATCAAGAAAACAAAAGTTTTTATTGATATAAAATCCGATTCATTATTCAAAAGTGGGGCAAAATATCATTATACAAAAACCGACACTTTATACTTAGCTAAAGAAGTTGCTTATGATGCTAAGGCAAATGCAAAAAATGAAAATTGGATTAAATTTGATTTAAAAGACAAAGATGGCAAAATTGTTCATACTATTGTTAAAGTGAAAAATGATCTGAAAAAAGGAGAAAAACCGGAAAAAGTGGACACTTTACAAACATTAACATTGAATAAATTCAAAGATGGAGAAGCTAAAAATAAATCTCATCTAGATGGGATAAGTAAAAAACCAAATATTAGTACTGTGAAAAACATCACAAACGAAACAAGATGGTATATGATATTCTTAGTTTTTATTCAAGTACTATTTGTAACTATGGTTTATGGACCAATTGCGGCATTTTTAGTTGAAATGTTCCCGGCCAGAATTAGATACACTTCTATGTCATTACCGTATCATATTGGTAACGGTATATTTGGAGGATTGCTGCCTGCTATTTCTACTTATCTTGTACTTCACGGTAAAGATGCAGGAGATGCGGAGTTCTATCTTGAAGGACTTTGGTACCCTATAATTATTACATCAGTCTGCCTTGTTGTTGGTATGGTTTACATCAAAAATAAAAACAAAAACACTCACGTTTAAAAAATAAATAATTATGAATCAATTAAAAAGAGCTTTAGGAATGGTTTGGATAGCATTAGCAATTGCTGCCGCCTATTTTTGTATCTTCCAATTCGGATTACCAAAATTTGCATCAGGCAAACAAGAGGATTTAGTATTTGGAATCATTATCCTTTTTGTACTTACTCCGTTAATTGTCATTGGATTGGGAACTTTCGGATATTATGCCCTCATGGGAGAATATGATGAATCCAAACATTAAAATTTAAATTAATTCAAAAAACAGGCAATCTCTACTTTTTAGGATAGAGATTGCCCCTTTTTATTTGGTGATGAAAAAGAGACACGAACAAAAACTGATCCTGCTTTCAATTCTAATTTTATTAGCTTTGAATCTTCCACTTTTGTTATTGTTTGATAGTTCGAAACCTATTTTAGGCTTGCCTATTATTTACATTTATATCTTTTCAGTATGGTTACTCTCAATTATTATAACCTTTCTAATTGTAAAAAAATAGTATGAGTAGTATTGGTCTTTTGGCAGTATTAGGAATCTATTTGTCAATCCTTTTTTATATTGCTCATTGGGCTGAGAAAAAAAGCCGTTCAAAATGGACAAACAATCCCTATATCTATTCCTTTTCGTTAGCGGTTTATTGTACCGCATGGACGTATTATGGAAGCATAGGATTAGCTGCTAATTCTGGATTAAGTTACATCCCCATTTATTTAGGACCTGTATTAATTATACCTACCTGGTTGATTATACTTAAAAAAATTATTCGTATTTCAAGAGTTAATAAAATCTCAAGCATAGCCGATTTTATTTCGTTACGCTACGGAAACAGTAGGTTTATAGGAGCATTAGTAACCATTATTTGTATTGTGGGCATTGTCCCATATATAGCATTACAATTAAAATCGATTTCCGATACTTTCCACATCGTTACAAAAACAAAATCCAGTTTAAATGTATTTACAGACACCACAACTTATGTATGTATAGCACTAGCATTATTTGCATCTTACTATGGGACAAGATATGTTGATGCATCGGAAAAAAGACGCGGTATAGTAACCGCAGTTGCAATAGAATCAATACTGAAATTAGTTTTCTTTCTCATTATAGGAGTTTATGTGACTTACTTTGTTTATGATGGCTTTGACGATATTTATACAAAGGCTTCTGTTCTTGAAGGTTTTGCCAAAAAAAATACAGTTGGCAGCATTACAAATGGAATTAATTGGTATTTTCTTTGCATTCTTTCTATGTTTTCTATATTTCTTTTGCCCCGACAATTTCACACAGCAATTATAGAAAACAACAATGAGTCACATATTAAAACAGCTACTTGGTTATTTCCTTTGTATTTATTTTTATTCAATCTATTTGTGTTCCCAATTGCATGGGGAGGAAACATCCTTTTTCAAGGAAAAGGCCTTAACTCCGACACATATTCCTTGCTAATTCCACAGTTTTTCAACAACCATTTTTTGACTATTTTAGTTTTTCTAGGTGGGTTTTCCGCTGCCATATCCATGATTGTAGTTTCGTCTATTGCGTTGTCCATAATGCTTAGCAATAATCTATTAATTCCTTATGGATTTATTGGCTCACTTAAAAATGATTCTCAAGAAAAAAACAGTAAACGAATCTTAATTAGCAGAAAAATTGGAATATTTTCTCTGATTATAATTGCCTATATTATTTATAGGATTTTCATCCTAGATTATTCCTTAGTCTCTATCGGATTAGTATCATTTGTAGTTATTGCACAGTTAGCTCCTTCTTTTTTTGGAGCGCTATATTGGAGAAGAGGATCTCAAAATGGAGCCTTAATAGGAATTATATTGGGATTTTTAATTTCGATCTATACGTTGTTAATCCCATATTCTATTGGAATTACAAAATCATCTAATCTATTTATTCAGGAAGGACCCTTCGGAATAGGTTTACTAAAACCTTTTCAGCTTTTCGGGTTAAATTATTTACAACCCATTCCGCACGCCTTTTTTTGGAGTATGTTTTTTAATACGATCGGCTATTTAGTCGTTTCTGTAAGTTTCAAAGGAAATTATAGAGAACGCAATTATGCCGAAATGTTTGTTGATATAGACAAATACATCTCGAATCATGAAGATGCTTTTGTATGGAAAGGAACAGCTTACATCTCTGATATTCAAAAAGTGTTACGGCGTTTTCTGGGCGAAGAAAGAACAAAAAGAGCCTTATCTATCTTTAATTTAAAATACAATGTTAATAAAGACGCAACTTTGGCCGATGCTCGGTTTATAAAATTTGCCGAAGATCTATTGACCGGTCATATTGGCACGGCTTCCGCCAAAATTTTAATATCTAGCGTAATCAAAGAAGATAAAATTTCATTGTCAGAGGTATTACGAATATTAGAAGAATCTAAAGAAAATATTATTATAAATAAAGAATTAAAAGAGACTTCAACCGAATTAAAAAAAATCTCAGAGCAGCTAAAAAATGCAAATCAAGAACTGATTAACAAAGATCATCAAAAAGATGAATTTCTTGACACCGTTACGCATGAATTAAGAACTCCATTAACCGCTATTAGAGCCGCAAGCGAAATTCTTCATGATGATCATGATATTCCAGAGGAATTACGACAACAATTTCTAAAAAATATTATCTCGGAATCAGACCGATTGAATCGATTAATTGATACCATTTTGGATTTAGAAAAATTTGAAACAGGAAATCAAAAAATTTATGTTTCTAGAAATAACATTTCAAAAAGTATAAATAACACTTTAGAATCCTTAAATCAATTGATAAAAAACAAAGAAATAACTATTAATTTTATAGATCGATCAAAGGAAGTTAGAGCTTTTTATGATGAAGAACGTATTATTCAAGTGCTGCATAATTTAATTTCTAATGCCATTAAATTTTGCTCAGAAACCGATGGGATAATAACTATTACAATTGCAGAAAAAGGTGGATTTGTAGAAGTGAAAATACATAATAACGGCAAAAAAATAGTGAAGCAAGACTTTGAAGCCATTTTTGAAAAATTTTATCAATCTAGAAACCAAAATTTAAAAAAACCTATCGGAAGCGGACTGGGATTAGCCATTTGCAAGCAAATTATAGAACACCATAAAGGAAAAATATGGGTGGAAAATTCTAGTGAAAACGGTGCTACTTTTGTCTTTAATTTACCCAATTACATTACCCCAAAAAAATAAAAAATGAAGAAAATTTTAATAGTAGACGATGAACCTAATATAGTAATGTCATTGGAATACACTTTCAAAAAGAATAATTTTGAAGTATTTATTGCCCGTGATGGACAAGAAGCGCTAGATTTACTAAAAAACAAGCTCCCAGACCTTATAATTCTTGATGTAATGATGCCATTAGTTGACGGATATGCTACCTTAGAGCAAATAAAAAAAGACGAAAGATTAAATCATTGTAAAGTGATTTTCTTATCTGCTAAAAATAAAGAGAAAGACATTAAAAAAGGACTTCTTCTAGGTGCTCATCTATATGTTGTCAAGCCCTTCTCTATTAAGAAATTAGTAGATCAGGTACATGAATTGATTTAAATATTCAAATTGAACAACTGATATTTAAAAAAACCAAAATGTAACATAAACAAATTTACATTGAGATGAATTAAAAACCTTATTATTTTTCTGGTGATGGAGGTTATAAAGAGGAAGATGATTACTTTTACATCACGAAAAAGTTGATGGAGGGATAAATGTTGCGGCCATAGGCTTTCAAATGCCGAAATGGAGAAAATTGTTGCTTCACATCATTCGATTGCTGAATATGCTGTAATAGGAATTGACGATGATTTCAAAGAAAAAACTTCACTAGCATTGGTGGTAAACAGGTTCAGGTTAGAAAACGATATAAACATTTTCTGCTAGAACAAAAAAATGTTAAGTTAGTTTGATAGAAAATTGGAGAGCGATTGCTCAAAACACGTTCTGGAAAATACTTCGAAAACTTATTTGAAGTATTGCTGATGGTAAAAATTATAAAATTCCATTAAGTATTGAAGACGATGCAATTGTTAGAAAATAACGAAAGTTAAAAAAATAAGAATTAATAAATAGAATAGTTATGAGTTATTATAAAATAGAAAATCTAGAACAATACTTCAAGCATTATAATAAATCTGTTCGTGAGCCTAGAAAATTTTGGGGTAAAATAGCCTCTGAGAACTTTACTTGGTATCAAGAATGCGAAAAAGTAATTGAATTTGATATGGCCGAAGCCAAAATTGAATGGTTCAAAGGTGCAAAAGTAAATATCGTAAAAAACTGTATTGATAGACATCTTGCTAAAAGAGGTGAAAAAACAGCTATTATTTTTGAACCAAACGACCCAAAAGAGGAAGCACAGCACATCACCTATAACGAATTGTACTCGAGAGTTTCTAAAATGGCCAATGTACTAAGAGAACAAGGCATCAAAAAAGGGGATAGAGTTTGTATCTATTTACCTATGATTCCAGAATTAGCTGTTTCTGTTTTAGCATGTGCTCGAATTGGTGCAATACACTCAGTGGTTTTTGCTGGATTTTCTTCTTCGGCAGTTGCTGCAAGAATAAATGATAGCGATTGCAAAATGGTTATTACTTCAGATGGTGGATTTCGAGGAAATAAATCAATCGATTTAAAAGGAATTATTGATGAAGCATTACTAAGTTGTCCTTGTGTAGAAAAGGTTTTGGTAGCTAAAAGAACGAACACCAATGTATCAATGAAAGAAGGTCGTGACCAATGGTTACAGCCTTTGGTAGAGGACGCATCGGATAATAATGTTGCCGAAATAATGGATGCCGAAGATCCTCTGTTCATTTTATACACTTCAGGGTCAACAGGCAAACCAAAAGGAATGGTGCATACTACGGCAGGTTACATGGTCTACTCTGCTTATACTTTTAAAAATGTTTTCAATTATGAAGAAAATGATGTTTTCTGGTGTACGGCTGATATCGGTTGGATCACGGGACACTCTTATATTCTATATGGTCCGTTGTTGAATGGAGCAACAACTGTTATTTTCGAAGGAGTACCTTCCTATCCTGATTTTAGTCGTTTTTGGGAAACCATCGAAAAACATAAAATAACCCAATTTTACACTGCGCCAACGGCTATTCGTGCTTTAGCAAAAGAGAACTTATCTTACATTCAAAAATATACATTACAATCTTTAAAAGTTATTGGATCAGTTGGAGAACCTATCAACGAGGAAGCTTGGCACTGGTACAATGACCACGTAGGTGGAAAAAGGTGTCCATTAGTGGATACTTGGTGGCAAACAGAAACTGGCGGAATTATGATTTCGGCAATTCCATTTGTAACGCCAACAAAACCAACATATGCTTCTTTACCATTACCTGGAATTCAACCTGTTTTGATGGATGAAAAACGAAATGAAATTGAAGGCAACCAAGTTACAGGAAGTCTTTGTATTAAATTCCCTTGGCCAGGTATTGCTCGAACTATTTGGGGCGATCATCAACGCTATAAAGAAACGTATTTTACTGCTTTCCCAGGAAAATATTTCACTGGTGATGGAGCTTTGCGTGACGAGGTAGGTTATTATAGAATCACTGGTCGTGTAGATGATGTGGTAATTGTTTCTGGGCATAATCTTGGGACAGCACCTATTGAAGATGCGATCAATGAGCACCCAGCAGTTGCAGAAAGTGCTATTGTAGGATTCCCACATGACATCAAAGGAAATGCATTGTATGGATTTGTAATTTTGAAAGAGTCTGGAGAATATCGCGATAGAGAAAACTTGACAAAAGAGATTAACCAACATGTTTCGGATCACATTGGACCAATAGCAAAATTGGATAAAATTCAGTTTGTTTCTGGTTTACCAAAAACACGTTCAGGTAAAATTATGCGTAGAATTCTGCGTAAAATAGCCGAAGGTGACTTCTCTAATTTTGGAGATACCTCTACTTTATTAAATCCAGAAATTGTAGACGAAATTAAAAACGGCAAATTATAAGCACCTATTGATTCAAATAAAAACGGCAGTGCTTTTAGCACTGCCGTTTTTATTTGAATCAAGTTCTTTATTGTTTGATAAACTTCATAACTTTAACTTCATTATTTGCATTAATTGCTTCAACAAAATACATTCCTGTTTTCAAATCACTCACGTCATATTGATATGTGGTGGATTGATTAGGATTAAAACTTTTTACCAATTGCCCCGTCAAAGAATACAATTGCACTTTTGATATTTCGGTATTAATAATAAAATAATTTGATGATGGGTTAGGATACAAATGAATTTCCTCCAGAAAGTCAAAATTCTTGGTAGCTAAAGTTGCCGTTTTATTACCATAAATTTTAAATCCGCCTGACACAACAGCTATTGGTGCATTCAAATCGGTTACATTAATACTGCTATTATCCATTAAGTTATACCAAGTACCCGTATAAGGAAAACTTGGTACTATCGTTAAATCAGCAACCGAAAAATTAGCCAAAATGACTACATTTTTTAACTGATTTGTAGATAACGTATTGTCATATACAAAAACTCTTTGTCTAACAACATTATTACCACCATCACCGCTTATAGAATAGGAACCATTAAAAACAGGATTATTTCTTTTCATGTCAATCATTTTTGACCAATTGTTGTAAATCTGCAATCTTTCAAAGGTGGTAAGCCAATTGTTTGTCCATTGCGGTTGAGGCTTAGTAGATAATTTACAATCGCCAGTTATAACGTCAGTATCCGTATTTACAGTTCCATCAGTGCAGGTGAAAATGGAATTATTCATTCCTAAATCGGCAAAACCATAAATCATTTTTGGTCCTGGAACCAAAAGAGAAATGGCACCAATTGCTGACATTCTATTCAAAGAATTATTCAAGTTGTTGAAAGGTGTAGTTGCATTTTGATTCCCATAAGCCATTGCCGAATACATTAATCTTTCTTTATCGTGACTTTCTGGATAACCAATCAATCTTTTTGCAGTAAATCCATGAGCATCAGCGCCAATTCTGGTAATATCGGCTCCTGTGGAATACCCCTCTATTAATTGAGTGTAGGGATACGTCAATTCTCCCCACATCATCACCCCTTTACTTGGCGTTTCATTTAGTCTATAATTTGCCCATTGTTGCTCTTCTGTATCTAACCCAAGATGTTCAAAAATTACATAATGATAGGGATCTAGAGACCATGAATAATCAGCATATGCTTTTAAAACAGCAACTCTATCTGCTTGATAGGCATCAGTACAAGCGCCATCTGCAGCACTACAATTTTGAGTAAAACCTTTAGTTAAATCCCAACGAAATCCATCAATCTTAAATTCTGTAATCCATTGATTAATAACTCTTTTTACATAGTAATTTGTATAAGTAGAGGAATGATTAAAATCATTTCCTACACTATATGCATGTTTTGCTACCGTATTAAAGTAAGGATTATCAGTTGCAGGTGCTCCATATCCTGAATTAGATGGATCAACTTGCCACATTCTCACCATCGGGTTTCTACCAAAAGCATGGTTTAAAGCTACGTCTAATATAACTGCAATACCGTTTTGGTGACATAAATCAACAAACTCTTGCATTTTTGCTTTAGTGCCATAAAATTTATCCAAAGCCATATGAAAGCATGGATTATAACCCCAACCCTCATTCCCTTCAAATTCCATAACAGGCATCAATTCGATAGCATTAATATTCAGTTTTTTAAAATAACCGATTCTATTAATTAAAGATTGAAAAGTTCTATTAGAATCAAAATCACGAATTAAAACTTCATAAACCACTAAATTATCTTTACTTGGTTTTACGAAACTTGTGGTAGCATTACTCCAATTATATGGAGTCTGTCCCGTTTGTAAAACCGTAACTTCAAATTCTTGCCCGGCAGGATAGACCGGCATATTAGGATAATTTGCAGCCGGGATAGTTGAGTCATCATAAGGTGAAAGAACTAAGGTAGAATAGGGATCTGCGACTTTAATAACCGACTGTGAATTTGTTGTTGGTGTTTGATCAACAACCCAATACTGAAAGGTATTGATTGATCCCGAAACTAAACCGGTTAGCTCTAACCAAAATTTACTTGAAATAGGGTCTTTTTTCATTAAATAACTTGTCCCTGGAACATAGTTATTAAAACTCCCTGCAACATATACAAAATCTTTTCCAGGTGCGGTTAATACCAAAGTTGCCTTGGTTGCATCCCCTGCATTATAATTGATACCATCCTCAAGACCAGAAGGCATAGTTGCAGAAACGGTTCCTCCATTTACAATTACCGAAAATTTCTTTGAAAAAGTAGTTGCTCCTTGTACAATTTGTAATTCGTAATTTTTATTGATTGTAATATTAGAATCGGTATAACTGTATGTTGAACCAGATGCTGTATTTATACTCACTCCATTTGCCAAAAGGTTATAGGATGCATTTCCGTTAGTATTATTAGCGGTTATAGCTAAATTTTGGCCCGAGTTAATAATTGTATTACTATTTTCAGCTGGAGATAGTAAATTAGATTGAAAAGCACCCACATTCAATGACAAATTGGTTGATTGTGCATTTCCAAGATCATTTCTAAAAACTAGATTAATTTTGGTAATTGATCCAACAGGATTTCCATAAAAAGCAAGAATAGATGGTGTTAAATCAAGTTTATATACTGTGCCTGAAACTAAAGTTAAATGAGGTTGATTTGTATTATTCCCCCAACTACCAATTACGTTTTGCCAAGCAGTTCCATTAAGTGTAACCCCAGTATGCACATAAATAACACCAGTATAAGTCGCTAATGGTGTCCCAGCTTTGTCAAAAAGAATTGTGGCCGATGCCGTTGCATCAGGAGTTGTTCCACCTTGCCAGGAAACTTGCGAAAAAGAGTGTATTGATATAAAACATATCAATACAATTAAGAATATTTTTTTCATCTGTATAAGTTTATTAATTAAAAACCTTATCATTAACAAAAGGCAACAAAGGGCTACCTATTTCTAGGAAGCCCTTTTGTTAGCTTTTGGAATATATTCCTATTATTGTTTAACTAAACTATACGTATAGTTTCTTGGACTTGACAAATCTAAAGTAATCAAATAAGTTCCTGCAGCAACTGCGATATTATCACCACCGTACTCCAAACTACCATTAGCTCCTGTATCACCAAAGTTAATATCCCAACCATTATTAGCTCTAAATTTAATACTCGCTTTTGTAAGTACTGCAGTTACAGTCCATACTTTAGTAGTTGGATTATAAGTCATTGGAGTTTCTGTACCCCATCCACCTTGAGTAGCATCGCCAATAATAGCCCAAGTTGTTTTAGTTAAGCTATACGTTTTAGTTGTAGTGTTTGCATTTACTTTATAGTATCCAGCATTCAATCCAATGTTTGATCCAGAAGCACTTAAAGCACCTGAGAAAGAACCATCATCACCAAAATTTGTTCCATTCCAATCTGCTTGAGTTGAAAATTTAAAACCATTATTTGGAGCTGCTTGAGCAGACGCAACATTTATATATCCTTCAAAATCAGCATTCCCGTATCCTGTAGAAGCTAATTGAGGAGCCGAAGATTGAGACCAATTTGATCCGTAACCTGAATCAGCTTGATAGCTACCTGGTAACCATAAGTGTGGAGTAGCAGTTGTGTATGGGGTAATAGCAATTGGCACTGCTGCAGAATTCATTACTGCATAACCTGTTGCTGATGATTGAACTCTTACAATAAAATTTGCAGGAGCATAAGGAGTAGCTCCAAGTGCTAAACATGCAACATTTAATGCTTGTTGAGAAACTGAAGCTTGATTAGCATTGTTAGCACCTCCAATAACTTCAGCTTTACTGAAATCTCCACCTACTTTATCTATTTGCAAAGTATAAGTTACTACTACATTACCACCGTAGTTGGCAGAAGTCCAAACAAAACGTTCTGCTTGTTGTGTCATAGTTGCTGGCAATAACACATATGCACTACCACTATTGGGTGCTGAAAGAACTGGTTTATCTATTCCTTTTATTACTGGTCTATCTTGTACGTCACTAGTTGTACATGAGATTACTAAAATCCCCATTAGTGCAATTAAAAATCTTGTTATATTTTTCATTTTTAAATAATTTTTTAATTAATATTAGTATCCTGGATTTTGCAATAAATTTTGATTAGCACCTATTGCATTTGAAGGTATTGGGTAAATGTCTCTAAAACCTGGTGTTGGAGCCCCGCTTGCTACGTTTCCTTTCCAAGGCCATATGTAAGTACTTCCTGTAAATTGTCCAAAACGAACTAAGTCTGTTCTTCTTTGTCCTTCCCAATACAATTCTCTACCTCTTTCATCAAGAATAAATTGTAAAGTTAAATCGCCACTTGAAATTCGACCTGTTGTATTACCATAGGCTCTATCTCTTAATGCATTTACATAGCCTAGGGCCGTAGCAGCAGAACCTCCACCACCTCTAAGAACACATTCTGCATAGATTAAGTAAGCATCTGCTAGACGGAACATTGGGAAATCGGTATCAGCAAAATTACCACTAGAATCAGAACCTTTTGCTCCAGTAGAAGTTAAATTACTCCATTTAGTAATGGCATAACCATCTGTGAATGTGCCTACATCAGTTATGTTTATATTTTGTCCAGCTGTATAAAACTGTTTTCTAGAATCATTGTCCATTCCATTAAATTTACCCACAAAAGAAGATGTTGTTCTAATACCTCCCCAACCACCATTAATTCCAAAATTAGCGGCAGGCATACTTCCACCAACAGCGGCATGAATCAAATACGTCGTACCACCATAGGTTTGTGTATTAATACCATCATAAGAAACAGCAAAAATGATTTCATTTTGAGCACCATTTTTATTGTTATCTGCCAAAAATAAATTTTTATACTTAGGACTTAAAGAATAAGATGTATTTGTAATTACTTTAGTAATTGATGTCAATGCATCTGCACTTCTATCCGTTCCTACGTATACTTTAGCATTCATCAATACTTTAGCTTTTAGCATCCAAGCGGCCGCTTTATCAACTCTATATTGTTCGTTAGTGTTTGGGTCTTTCAAATCAGTTACCAAATCTGTTAACTCTTTTTCTACAAAATCAAACAATTGTACTCTAGTAGCATAAGCGGGCAAATGATACGTTATAGGAGAATCTTCTGTTTCCAAAGAACCACCACCAAACATATCAATTAAATGCCAGTAGCTCAAGGCTCTTAAAAAACGAGCTTCTGCTCTATACGTTTTGATATCGGTCAATAAAGTCCCTGAAACATTTCTTGCGGCTAATTTAGCATCGGTTGTTTGTCTTAAAAACTCGTTGCAATTGGTAATTTGAAATGCCAATCTTGAGTAGGTAGCATAAATAAACCCATCTGAAGAAGACCATGTTTGACCATGAAAATCTTTAATAGTTCCATCATTCCATCCGATAACAGCTTCGTCAGTTGATAATTCCTGAGCGTTCCAATACCCTCTAATGTATTGACTAAATCCTTCGTCAATTCCTGATATATCAGCACTTCCAGCAGGTCCTTGCTGTCCTGTTGTTGCTAAACCAGCATACAATTTTGCTAAAAATTGTTTATACGATGCAGGGTTGGTAAAAAGTGCCTCTGCATCTTGAGAACTTCCACTTGGTGGAGTCGTATTTAGTTCATTAGTACATGAAGCAAATACTATCACCGTAAGCAAAGTTGCTACACTTAATAATTTTGTTATAACTCTTTTCATAATGCTTTTTTAAAAATTTACATTTAATCCTAATGTGTACATTCTTGGTCTTGGATAGATGTTTTTATCTAAACCATTCGCAATTTCTGGATCAATTCCTTTATAAGGAGATAGAATCAAAAGGTTTTGTCCTCCTATAGATAATTTTGCATCCACTTTATTATCCAATACTTTTTTGAATGTATAGCCAATAGTAACATTATCTAACTTGATAAAGTTTGCTTTTTGTATATAATAATCAGAAAGGTATCTTTGAGTTGTAGCCGTTGTGAAATTAGTTTCTAACAAATTAGTTACCCCATTTGCTAAATCCGTATTTCTAATCAAAACTTGACCACTCCATGCTAGAGCTGAATCTACGTTATTGTATACATAATTATTCCAGCTTCCTCTCCATGACATTGACATATCCCAGTTTTTGTAGGCCACATTAGTAAACATTCCGTAAAAGATATCTGCAGCTGGTTTATGATAAACATATCTATCTCCGTTATCAATTTTTCCATCCGCATTTCTGTCAATGTATACTCCGTTAATAGGTTTACCATTAACACCATAAGCTTGCTCATATACAAAGAATGAATTTGGAGCATATCCTACTTGATTTACTAAAATTTGGTTGCCAATACCTCCGTTAATAGTATCTCCGGATGGCAAACCTAAATTACTTGCTCCGGGAATCAATGAAGTGATTTTAGAATTTTGAAGCGTAACGTTTCCTCCAATAGACCAAGTTATATCGTCTGTTTTAACCGGTACAACTTCACCAGTAATTTCTATCCCTTGATTTTTCATACTTCCAACATTGTAATTATCATAATTTGAGAATCCAAAAAACGAAGGATTAGGAATATAAGCTAATAAATCTTGTGTACGTTTTTCATAAACATCAATAGTAGCATTTAATCTATTGTTAAAAAACCCTAAATCAAGTCCTGCATTTGAAGTAGTTGTTTGCTCCCATTTCAAGTTTGAATTATATGGTTGAGGTCTAACAGTTGTATAAAAAGTATTCCCTAATTGATATTGAGCCGCAGTATTTGAATTCAAATACAAAGGAATAGAAGGATAAGTAGTTACATTTTGTTGACCCGTAACTCCCCAACCCAAACGCAATTTAAGGTTTGAAATACTTTCAACATTTTTAACAAAACTTTCATCCTTAATTTTCCAAGCAAATGCTACAGAAGGAAAATTAGACCATTTGTATGCTGGAGCAAATCTTGAAGTTCCATCTCTACGCAAAGTAGCTGTCAAAATATATTTATCAGCTATATTAAAGATTCCTCTACCAAAAAAAGATTGAAGATTGATGATTTCTGGTGTAGTAACATCAGCTACAGTAATACCAGTAGAATATGTTGTAGATCTATTATCATAAGTTCTATTAAAATTTTGATAGTTGTAACCACCAGTAAATTCTACAGATCCTTTTATAATTGACAAGTCTTTTTTATAATTAAGAAACAAATCCATTAAAACATTCTTTTTGTCTTCAGTTTTATTATACGAATTACCTCTTGTACTGGTATTATAATAATCCAATGAAGTGTTTCCAAAACTTCTTCCTGATTGATAGTCATACCCTACATTAGCAACTAATTTTAAATCAGGTAAAAAATGAAGTTTGTACTCAGTCAATACGTTTCCAATACTTCTTGTTGAACTTCCCCTATTTACAAATTGATTCAATAATGAAACAGGATTCGCTCCTGCCAATGGAGCAGTAGCGTAATTCCATTGATGATAAGTTCCATCTGCATTATAAATCGCTTGAGTAGGATCATAAGTAACCGCAGCTCCAATAGCACCTTGATTACTATAATTATTTTCCATCAACGAAGATTTGTTATTCAACTCAACTCGCAAATGATTGTCAAAAAACTTTCCAATTACGTTAGCAGAAAGTGTTGTTCTTTGAAATGAATCTTTAATTAATAACCCTTTCATGTCTGTAAAACCCATAGAAGCTCTATAAGTAATCAAATCAGACCCGCCAGATAATGACACATTATGATCAGTGCCTATTGCTGTTTTATAGATTTCTTTTTGCCAATTCGTATCCGCTCTTCCCAATAATGCTATTTGAGCATTATTTCCATTCCCACCTACATAAGCTCTAAATTGATAAGGACTTAAATTATCAGCCGTTTTTGCAATTGTACTAACCGAAAGATTTCCGTTATAGTTGATTTGAATTTCTCCAGATTTCCCTTTTTTAGTAGTAATAATAATTACACCATTCGAAGCACGGGAACCATAGATAGCAGTTGCAGAAGCATCTTTCAAAATCGTCACCGATTCAATATCGTTTTGATTGATGGTTGCCAATGGGTTTTTTCCCCCTTGAATACCATTATCAACTGGAATACCGTCAATAACATATAAAGGATCATTACTTGCATTTAATGAAGAACCTCCTCTAATTCGAATTGTTGCTCCTTCTCCTGGAGAACCACCGTTGCTAGTTACTTGTAAACCCGCAACTTTTCCTTGAAGCATTTGGTCTACTGCAACAACTGGTCCTTTATTAAAATCTTTTGTTGAAATTGTAGTAACCGAACCTGTCGCGTCTTTTTTCTTAACAGTTCCGTAACCTACTTGCACAACCACTTCTTTTAACTGACTTGCATCTTCTTCAAGAGCTATAGTTAATGCCTTTTGATTGTTGAAATCAACGGTTTGGCTTTTGTATCCAATGAATGAAAAAACGATTTTTTCGCCTTTCTTAACATTTGACAATTGAAACTTTCCGTCAAGATCTGTCGAAGTGCCTCTGGCACTACCTTGTACATTTACATTTACCCCTGGTAATGGCTGTCCCGATACTTTATCATGAACTGAACCACTAAATGTGTTCTGAGCCAGAACACAAAAAGGAAGGAGTAGCAATAAAAATAACAACTTTTTGTAAATTGTTTTCATACTTTTTGTTTAAGTTAATTTGGTTTTAATTTGTATTTACCTTTACTTCGAATGTTAAATTTAAGTAAATTTTAATACTCCCGACAAATAACTTTTTTACATGGTTACGAAAACGTGGTAGTGTTGAAAACTTTATTATTTAGAGAAATATTTAAGGCTAATTTTGGCATTCTTTAAATATAATCTTATCTTTATTATGAATATGATTTTTATCCATTTTACCCTATGAAAAAAAAGGTAACGCTTAAACAAATTGCGAAAGAATTAGATGTGTCGATTTCAACCGTTTCAAAATCGCTGAGAAATAGTTTAGAAATTGGTGAAGAAACAAGACTTAAAGTACAAGCTTTTGCAAAATTTTACCACTATAAACCCAACAATATAGCCCTTAGTTTAAAAAACAGAAAGACAAAAACTATTGGAATTATTATTCCTGAAATCGTACATTATTTCTTCTCTACCGTCATTAACGGAATAGAACATGTAGCCAACGAAAATGGCTATAGTGTTATCATTTGTTTATCAGACGATTCCTTTGACAAAGAAGTTCTAAATATGGAACTACTCGCTAACGGAAGTATCGACGGGTTTATCATGTCACTTTCTAAAGAAACCCAACAAAAAAAAGATTTTCATCACATTAGCGAAGTAATTAATCAAGGTATGCCAGTAGTTATGTTTGATAGAGTTACTAATGATATTCACTGTGATAAAGTAATCAATAATGATGAATTAGCCGCTTATGAAGCGGTACAAAGTTTAATAAATAAAGGAAGAAAAAAAATAGCTCTTGTAACAACTGTTGATTATGTGAGTGTTGGAAAACTTAGAACTGACGGATATACTAAGGCGTTATTAGACCATAAAATTCTTTTTAACGAAGACCTTATAATTAAAATTGAAAATATTGAGAATTGCGGAATAAAAATTGAAAAACTACTTCAAGACAAAGCCATCGACGCTGTTTTTGCGGTAAACGAATTATTTGCTGTTACTATCATCAAAACCGCTAATAAAATGGGACTAAAAGTCCCTGAAGATCTAGCAGTTATCGCTTTTACAGACGGAATTATTTCAAAATATTCTACACCAACTATTACAACCATAAGTCAGAGAGGAATGGAAATGGGAAAGGTAGCCGCAAAAATTCTTATAGAAAGATTAGAATCCGAAGAAGAAGAATTAGAAGAAGACCAAGAAGAAACTTATAAAACAGTTGTTATTGAAACACGACTGATTGAAAGAGAATCAACCAATTAGCTTAAATGACAAATGATTTATCAAACTATCACGTTGTAGTAAACCCTTTTTCAATTAATTCAAAATTCATAATTCATAATTCATAATTCTTTTAATATATTTACCCTTTCAAAACTTTTACTTTTACTTCGAAAAATAAGTTAAGTTTTGATAAGCAAGGAGCTTATCGTACATTCATTTAAAATACGATAATGGAAAAGCGTAAATTAAGTTTCTGGGAAATCTGGAATATGAGTTTTGGTTTCTTAGGAATACAAATGGGTTTTGCATTACAAAATGCTAATGCAAGTAGAATTCTTCAAATTTTTGGAGCGCACGTCGAAGAACTTTCATGGTTTTGGATTATAGCCCCTTTAATGGGTCTAATCGTTCAACCCATAATTGGTCATTATAGCGACAATACTTGGGGAAGATTCGGCAGAAGAAAACCATTTTTTCTAACCGGTGCTATACTTGCATCAATTGGGCTGGTTTTAATGCCTCAAGCCAACATATTTACTGCAATTTTGCCTTCTTTATGGGTTGGTGCAGGAATGCTGATGATTATGGATGCTTCCTTCAATATTGCCATGGAACCTTTTAGAGCACTAGTTGGTGATAATTTAAGAAATGATCAGCGCACTGCAGGATTTAGTATCCAAACCGCATTAATCGGTTTTGGAGCGGTAATCGGATCTGCAATGCCATATATCCTTACAAAATATTTAGGCATTACAAACCAAGCAGCCATTGGCCAAGTACCGCTAAACCTTACCTTGTCATTTATTATTGGAGCAGTAATATTAATTGCTTCTATAATGGTTACATTATTTTCTACTAAAGAATATTCTCCAAACGAAATGAAACAATTTGATGAGGAAAAAAATAATCCAATACCTTTAGATACGGAACAATCTAAATTATCTGACATTTTCTCTGATTTCAAAAAAATGCCAACAACAATGCGACAACTAAGTTGGGTGCAATTTTTTTCCTGGTTCGGACTTTTCGGAATGTGGGTTTTTACTACACCAGCAATTGCTCACCACATTTATCATCTTCCACTAACGGATTCTTCAAGTTTAGAATATCAAAATGCTGGAGATTGGGTTGGAATTTTATTTGGTGTCTATAACTTAGTTTCTGCTCTCGTAGCTTTATTTATTTTACCAAGAATAGCCCAACAAATAGGTCGAAAAAAAACACACTCCTTAATGTTAATAATTGGAGGTATCGGATTGATCTCTATTTATTTTATGCCTAACGAAAATTGGATTGTTTTATCCATGATTTGTATTGGTTTCGCATGGGCAAGTATACTTGCAATGCCGTATGCAATTCTTGCTGGAGCAATTGCGCCAAAGAAAATGGGTGTTTATATGGGAATATTTAATTTTTTCATTGTAATCCCTCAAATTATAAATGCAATTATTGGTGGTCCAATTGTAAAATATATTTACCATGGCAATGCAATTTACGCCTTACTAATTAGCGGGTTTAGTTTTATAATTGCTGCACTTTTGGTTTACAAAGTAAGTGATAATGACGAAGAAAAAATCAGAAAATAATTTATAAAATTTAATGAATACAAAAGCATTTATATTCGACCTAGACGGCGTAATTGTTGACACAGCCAAATACCATTATTTAGCTTGGAAAAAAATAGCCGATAAATTAGCAATCGAATTTACACTCGAACATAACGAACTTCTAAAAGGAGTTAGTCGCGTTCGTTCTCTAGATATTATTCTAGATTTAGGCAAAATCGAAGCTTCTCAAGAAGACAAAGACAAATGGCTTTTAGAGAAAAACGAGAATTACTTGTCTTATTTAGTAGATATGGATGATAGCGAAATACTGCCAGGAGTTCTTCCAATTTTGAAATATTTGAAAGAGAAAAAGCAATTAATTGCATTAGGTTCAGCAAGTAAAAACGCCAGACCTATTCTCGAAAAAACGGGAACTTTAGACTATTTTGACGCTATTGTCGACGGTAACGATGTTTCGAATGCAAAACCAGATCCCGAAGTTTTCCTGCTTGCAGCAAAATTATTAGGCATAAAACCAGAAGATTCTGTTGTTTTTGAAGATTCTGTTGCAGGAATTCAAGCTGCAAATATTGGGGGAATGCTAAGTGTAGGAATTGGCGAAGCATCCACTTTGCATGAAGCAAAACACATCTTTAAAGATTTTACTGAAATAGACAAAACCTTTATAGATAATTTATTGAAAGATTAAATAATTGAAAGATTAAATATTTGAAAAAAGGAGATTATGAAAACAATCTTTGAATTTTTAAATCTTTAAATTTTTAAATAAAAAAAGAAATGAACCAAGATTACATAAGACCAGATAATTGGTCTATCATTGAAGAAGGATTTGATGTTGAAAGCGTAAAATCCTCCGAAAGCCTTTTTAGCATTGGGAACGGCGCCATGGGACAACGCGCGAATTTTGAAGAAAATTACACAGGAGAAACTTTTCAAGGAAGTTATATTGCAGGTATTTATTATCCTGATAAAACAAAAGTGGGCTGGTGGAAAAATGGTTATCCAAAATATTTTGCAAAAGTCTTAAACGCTCCAAACTGGATCGGAATTGATATTGAAATCAACGGTGAAAACCTAGATTTGAATGCTTGCGCCAAAGTAAATAACTTCCGTCGCGAGTTGAATATGAAAGAAGGTTGGTACAATCGTTCTTTCGAAGCGACTTTGCAAAACGGCACCGAAGTTTCAGTAAATATTCGTCGTTTTCTTTCTTTGAATTTAGACGAAGTGGGTGTTATTAATTATGAAATCACTCCTTTAAACAAGGAAGCACAAATCGTTTACAAACCATATATCGATGCGGGTGTAACCAATGAAGATGCCAACTGGGACGAAACTTTCTGGGAACCATTAGCGACAAAAGACCACGGAAATGAAGCTTTTGTAACGGCTCAAACTTTCAAAACGCATTTTAAAGTGACAACATTTATGCAAAACAGCATTTTGTCGAATGGCAAAAACCTAAATCTTTCTCCTGAAATTGTTTCGGCAACCAAAGAAAAAATCCAATTTAGTTATGCTGTTTCAGTTGCTCAAAACATAACCTCTTCTATTCAGAAAATAGGTGGTTATACCGTTTCTTTAAACCATGAAGACACACTTTCTGGAGCTGAAAACGCAATAAAAGAAGCTTTGGCAAAAGGATATAGCCAATTATTAGCCGAACAAATTGATGCTTGGGCTAAAATCTGGGAAATGTCAGACATCACCATCGATGGCGATGTGAAAGCACAACAAGGAATTCGTTTTAATATTTTTCAATTGAACCAAACCTATTTAGGAAAAGATTCTCGTTTGAATATTGGTCCAAAAGGTTTCACTGGCGAAAAATATGGCGGATCTACTTATTGGGATACCGAAGCCTATTGCATTCCGTTTTACATGGCAACCAAAGATCAGCAAGTGGCTCGAAATTTATTGACCTATCGCTACAACCAATTGGATAAAGCGATTGAAAATGCCGAGAAAAATCTAGGTTTCAAAAATGGCGCTGCTTTGTACCCGATGGTAACAATGAATGGTGAAGAATGTCACAACGAATGGGAAATCACTCACGAGGAAATTCATAGAAATGGCGCAATTGCTTTTGCCATTTTCAACTATTACCGTTTTACTGGCGATTATAGTTATATTCCAGAAAAAGGATTGGAAGTTCTGATAGGAATTGCTCGTTTTTGGCATCAAAGAGCCAACTTTTCGAATGACAAAAATCAATATGTTATTCTAGGAGTTACCGGACCAAACGAATATGAAAACAACGTAAATAATAATTTCTATACGAATTTCATTGCAAAATGGTGTATTGATTATGCATATGAGCAAATTCAAAAAGTGTCATTAGAATATCCATCGGATCATAAAAGAATCATCGAAAAAGTAAAATTATCGGATATTGAACTTCAAGAATGGAAAAAAGTTTCGAGTAATATCTACTTTCCAAAATCGGAAGAATTAGGAGTTTATCTACAACAAGACGGATTCTTAGACAAGGATTTAGTTTTGGTAAAAGATTTGGATAAAAGCCAAAGACCAATTAATCAAAAATGGTCTTGGGATAGAATCTTACGTTCTCCTTATATCAAACAAGCCGATGTTTTGCAGTGTTTCTATTTCTTTGAGGAGCATTTTTCTCAAGAAGAATTACAACGCAATTTCGAATTCTACGAGGCGTTTACAGTTCATGAAAGCTCCCTTTCTCCTTGCGTCCATTCGATTCAAGCAGCAAAATTAGACAAAATGGATATGGCCTATACTTTTTATTTAAGAACGTCACGTTTAGATCTTGATGATTATAATAAAGAAGTGGAAGAAGGCTGTCACATTACGTCAATGGCGGGAACTTGGATGAGTATAGTAGAAGGTTTTGGTGGAATGCGAGTGAAAAATGACACGCTTCATTTTTCTCCAAAAATTCCAAAAGAATGGACTGGTTATTCGTTTAAAATTAACTTTAGAAACCAAATATTGAAAGTTTCAGTAGGTCAAAAGGAAACGACATTTACAATAGATGGAACCCAAGATTTACAAATTATAGTAAATGGAGAAAAAGTTATGGCTTTAAAATCAGTTTAGTATAATAACAAAACAAACAATCCTATTAAAAAGATTATGAAAAAAATTGTTCAATCTATATTCACCTTTCTTTTACTATTAAATTTAGCTAATGCGCAAGAATTAAAATCTCCCAATGGAAATTTGGAGATGCATTTTTCACTTCTAAGTGAGGGAACGCCAACTTATATGCTTTCATATAAGAACAAAGCAGTCATTAGAAATAGCAAATTAGGTCTTGATCTAAAAAATGATGCGAATTCATTGCTAAATAATTTTACGATTTTAGATTCAAAAGTTGCCACTTTCGATGAAACTTGGGAACCAATTTGGGGAGAAGTAGCCCAAATTCGGAACCATTACAATGAACTAGCCGTAACTTTAAATCAAAAAGTAACAAATAGAAACATTGTTATTCGTTTTAGATTATTTAATGAAGGTTTAGGATTTAGATATGAATTTCCAACACAAAAAAACCTGACTTATTTTACAATAAAAGAAGAAAGAACTCAGTTTGCGATGGCTGGCGATCATACTGCTTTTTGGATTCCTGGCGATTATGACACCCAAGAATATGATTATACTAAATCGAAATTATCAGAAATAAGAGGCTTGTCAGAAAAAGCATTTACCGCTAATGTTTCCCAAAAATCATTTTCAAATACTGGGGTTCAAACCTCATTAATGATGAAATCGGCAGAGGGTTTATATATCAATATACACGAAGCAGCTTTGATAAATTACTCTTGTATGCACTTGAATCTAGACGATAAAAACATGATTTTCGAATCGTGGTTAACCCCTGATTCTAAAGGAGACAAGGGAAATATACAAGCACCAAGCCAATCGCCTTGGAGAACAATAATGGTAAGTGATGATGCAAGAGATATTTTGACTTCAAAAATGACTTTGAACCTTAATGACCCATGTAAAATAGAAGACACTTCCTGGATAAAACCTGTGAAATATGTAGGCGTTTGGTGGGAAATGATTACCGGAAAAAGCACTTGGTCTTATACCAATGATTATCCAACGGTAGAATTAGGCGTTTCTGATTATTCAAAAGCAAAACCGAGCGGAACTCACGGCGCAAATACAAAACATGTAAAAGAATATATTGATTTTGCTGCAAAAAATGGTTTCGATGGTGTTCTTGTTGAAGGTTGGAACGAAGGTTGGGAAGATTGGTTTGGACATGCAAAAGATTATGTTTTTGATTTTTTAACTCCATATCCAGATTTTGATGTAAAAGGAATTCATGACTATGCAAAATCTAAAGGAATTAAAATGATAATGCATCATGAAACCTCAGGATCTGTAAGGAATTACGAGCGCCATTTAGACAAAGCATTTCAATTTATGAAAGACAATGGATACGATGCCGTAAAAAGTGGTTATGTAGGTCCAATCATTGAAAATGGTGGGAATCATTACAACCAATTCATGAATAATCATTATCAATTTGTACTAGAAAAAGCGGTTGATTACAAAATCATGTTAAATGCACATGAGGCCGTTCGTCCTACTGGAATTTGTAGAACCTATCCTAATTTAATAGGAAACGAAGCTGCAAGAGGCACAGAATATCAAGCTTTTGGTGGTTCTAAACCAAATCATGTAACCGTTTTGCCATTTACTCGTTTGATTGGTGGACCAATGGATTATACCCCTGGGATATTCGAAATGGATGTAAGCAAACTCAATAAAGACAACCATTCGCATGTAAATAGCACTCTTGCAAATCAATTGGCTTTATATGTAACTATGTACAGTCCATTGCAAATGGCAGCGGATATTATTGAACATTACAATCAATTTCCAGATGCTTTTCAGTTTATAAAAGATGTGGCTGTCGATTGGGATAATAGTGTATATTTAGAAGCTGAACCAGGAGATTTTATCACTGTAGCTCGAAAAGCAAAAGGAACTAGCAATTGGTTCGTTGGAAATGTAAACGGAGAAACCCCTAGAATTTCAAAAATTGATTTTAGCTTCCTTGATAAAGACAAAAAATATACTGCCACAATTTATGCTGATGCAAAAGAGGCTCATTATAAAACAAATCCGCAAGCGTATACAATCCGAAAAATAATGGTAACTAACAAATCAAAATTAACTCAGTTATCCGCTTCTGGTGGTGGCTACGCTATAAGTATTACTGAAAATAAATAAGAATCATAAGACAGGTGACTACTAAAAAGTGCCTGTTTTTTTTTAATTAAAAAATATGGTACAATATCAACAAAAAAACAATTTCAATTTAATAACCTTTCTATTTATTATAATGTTAAGCACTTTAGGACATACCCAAATCAAAAGAATGGAACCCCCATTTTGGTGGAGTAACATGAAGTTATCGAGTGTCCAAATTATGTTTTATGGAGAAAATATTGCGCAATATGATATGCTTGTATCCAATTCCATTCGAATTGAAAATATCAAAAAGACAGAAAATCCGAATTATATTTTCGTAACTATCAGTACAAAAAATACCTCTGCACAAGATTTTATTTTCTCTTTTATAAAAAATAACAAGGTCGCTTTTACACAAAAATATTCTTTAAAAGCAAGGCGAGAAGATTCAGCCATGCGCAAAAGTTATAACTCCTCAGATCTTATTTATCTAATAATGCCCGACCGATTTGCAAATGGAAATAATAAAAACAATAATGAAATATCGGTTACTGAAAAAGACCACCGTGAAATTCCGGGCGGTAGACATGGTGGCGATATTCAAGGAATAATAAAAAATCTAGATTATTTAACATCATTAGGAGTTACGGCTCTTTGGTCAACTCCATTAAATGAAGATAATGACGAAAGTTATTCCTATCATGGTTACGCACAATCAGATGTTTATAAAATTGATCCTCGTTATGGAACAAACGAAGATTATTTGCGGTTAAGTGCTGAATTGCACAAACGAAAGATAAAAAATGTGATGGATTATGTAACCAATCATTGGGGATTAAAACATTGGATGATTAAAGATTTACCAACAAAGGATTGGATTAACCAATTTGATAATTATACCCAAACCAATCATAGAAGAACGCTTGTACATGATATAAACGCCTCTAAAATAGACACAAAAATTTGTTTTGACGGTTGGTTTGTTCCTTCAATGCCTGATTTGAATCAAAGAAATCCTTTGGTTTTAAATTATCTTACCCAAAACGCAATTTGGTGGATTGAATATGCCAATTTAGACGGATTTAGAGTAGATACTTATAATTATGCCGAACCAAGTGAAATTGCAAAATGGACAAAATCAATTACCGATGAATATCCCAATTTTAATATTGTTGGAGAAATTTCGATGCGAGATCAAGCACAACTTTCTTATTGGCAAAAAGACAGTCCGATAGGTAAAATTCAAAATTTTAATTCTAATTTACCTTCAGTAATGGACTTCATTTTGTCTGATGATTTGCTATCGGTTTTTAACGAAGATGATGGAAGTTGGGATAAAGGAATGACAAAATTTTATGATAATTTTGCCAATGATTTTCTATATCCAAACCCAAATAACCTATTAATTTTTGCTGAAAATCATGATACGCACAGGCTAAATCATGTGTATAATAATGATATTAGGAAATACAAAATGGCCATGGCTGTATTAGCTACCGTTCGAGGAATTCCACAAATATATTATGGTTCAGAAATAGGAATGGCAGGAAATAAAGACAAAGGAGATGCAGACATTCGTCAAGATTTTCCCGGAGGATGGGAAGGTGATGCTAATAATGCGTTTACCAAAGAAGGAAGAACACAGATCCAAAATGACTATTTTGATTACACTTCCAAATTGTTTAATTGGAGAAAAAATAAATCATTGATTCATTCTGGAAAAATGACGCATTACATTCCTGAAAACAATGTGTATGTATATTTTCGATATAATGATTCCGAAAGCGTAATGGTAGTAATCAATAATAATACTGAAAAACAAATTTTGAAAACAAATAGATTTCAAGAAAACATCCAAAACTTTACTTCAGGAAAAGATATCATCTCAGAAAAATCATTTGATCTAAAAAAAGAAATTGAAATTGAAGGAAAATCTGTTTTAATAATAGAATTGAAATAAAAATTATGAAAAAGATAGTATGCATTCTAATGATTACTTTGTTGTTTACAAGTTGTATAACAGCACAAAAAACAACATCAAAAGAAACTAAAATACCTTTTGTATGGGAAGCAGCCAATGTGTATTTCCTTTTAACCGACCGATTTAATGACGGGGACAAAACGAACGATAACAACTACAACCGAAATAAACCAGCCGGAAAATTACGCGGTTTTGAGGGTGGCGATATTCGTGGTGTGATATTAAAAATTGACGAAGGCTATTTTAACAAACTCGGAATAAATGTAATTTGGCTTTCACCAATTGTAGAACAAATTCATGATGCAGTTGACGAAGGAACCGGCTTGAGTTATGGTTTTCATGGTTATTGGGCAAGAGATTGGAGCGCCATTGATGCAAATTTTGGAACTAAAAAAGACTTAGCGGAATTAGTTGAAAAAGCACATAAACATGGAATCCGAATCATGTTAGACGCAGTGGTCAATCATACCGGGCCAGTTACTTCGGAAGATTCTGCCTATCCGAATGAATGGGTTCGAAATGCCCCAAAATGCACCTACAAATCCTATGATACTTATATCAATTGCACCTTGGTAGATAATCTTCCTGATGTTAAAACAGAAAGTAATGAAAATGTTGAACTTCCTCCTTTTCTAATCGAAAAATGGCAAAATGAAGGCCGTTTCGAAACCGAAATAGCTAGTTTGAATTCTTTTTTTAAGAAAACAGGATTCCCAAAAGCTCCCCGATTTTATATCATGAAATGGCTTTCGGATTATATTCGGGAGTATGGAATAGATGGGTATCGAATAGATACAGCCAAACATACCTATGAAAATGTATGGTCCGATTTTAGAAAAATATGCGATTTAGCCTTCGCCGAATACAAAAATAATAATCCAAAAAAAGTATTGGATAATAATCCATTTTTTATGGTTGGAGAAGTTTACGGTTATAATATTGGCGCAAGAAGATTATATGATTTTGGAGATAGAAAAGTAGATTATTTTGCTAATGGATTCACCGGTTTAATCAATTTTGATTTTAGAAATGAGGCTAAAATGGATTATGAACCTCTATTTTCTAAATATTCTACTATTTTAAATACTGATTTAAAAGGGAAAACAGTGATGAATTATATTTCGTCTCACGATGACAGTTCGCCTTATGATATCAATCGAACTAAAACTATAGAAAGCGGAACAAAATTGCTACTATCACCAGGAATTTCACAGGTTTATTATGGAGATGAAACAGCACGTTCGCTTGTTATAGAGGGTACAAAAGGGGATGCTACATTGCGATCTAAAATGAATTGGAACGAGATCAAAACCAATACAGAAACACAAAAAGTACTTTTGCATTGGCAAAAATTAGGCCAATTTAGAAGAAATCATCCAGCCATTGGAGCAGGAATACATAACCAAATTTCATCAAGTCCTTATGTGTTTAGCAGAACTTTTACACAAAAAAATTATATAGATAAAGTTATAATTGGATTGGATTTACCCATTGGGCAAAAGGAAATTTCAATTGGAAATGTTTTTAAAAATGGTACAAAAGTACGTGATGCGTATTCAGGACAGAAATCGGTGGTTTTTAATAATAAAATTCGTATATTTACTAGCGAACGTTTATTATTAATCGAAAAAAACTAACCCAATGAAAACAAATTTACCATTCTTGGCTTTATTAGCATTTACTACGGCCAATGCTCAACTTACAATTAGTCCAAATCCGACAAATATTAATTCCGGATTAGTGACAATAACTTATGGAGCCAATGCAGATTGGTCAATATTCAATGCCAATTCAGATCCAAACCTTTACCTATACACGGGTTTAGATACAGATGGAGTAGCAAGCACATGGGAATATAGTGATACCTGGAATAATTTAGCAACTTTAGTCCCTTTAACTTGGAATACTGTAGCAAATGCATATGTTGCCAATGTAAACATTGGTACTAAAAATTATTCTTCTTTGACTTTACCAAATGGAACCCAAGTCTATGATTGGTTTTTTATTATACGAAACGCTGCAGGAAATTCTCAATCAGCAACTTTAAAAGCTACTAATTATGGATTTACGGCAGGGCCAACATTATCCAAAAATCAATTTTATACTTCAAATATTGATTTTTCTATAACAAACGGAAAAATGAATACTAGCGTTCAAGGAAAAAGTCAACTTGAAATTTATGCTTTAGATGGAAAAAAAATAAGTGAAACCGATTTTGAAAACAACTCCAATTCTTTTGAAATTCCAGTAAATTTAAATCAAAAGGGAGTGTTTCTAGCAAAATTAAAATCAGCAGGAACAAGTAAAACGATCAAGTTTATTAATTAGTAAAATTATGAATCTTTATTAAGGCACAAATCCAATAGGACTTGTGCCTTTTTTTATTGTTAATTTGCAAGTATGGAGCAAATTCTAAAAATAGCACATCGGGGAGCATCGGGTTATGAACCCGAAAACACCTTGATTGCATTCGAAAAAGCGATTGAAATGAAAGTTAACGGTATCGAATTAGACGTTCATTTAAGTTCGGATAAACATTTAGTCGTAATTCATGATGAGACAATTGATAGAACTACAAACGGAAAAGGAGAAGTTTGTAAGATGTCGTTGAAAGAATTAAAGGAATATAAAATAAATAACAAAGAAAAAATTCCAAAATTAATTGAGGTATTAGATCTTGTAACTCAACGTTGCTTTATCAATATTGAACTCAAAGGAAATGGAACAGCTAAACCAGTAACTGACTTAATAATTCATTACACGTCAGTTAAAAAATGGGAGAATCACAATTTTATAGTATCAAGTTTCAACTGGAAAATGTTAAAAGAAACTAGTTCATTAAATCCAAAAATTAGACTTGGTATTTTAACAGAAGAATCTATAGAAAAAGCTTTGGTCTTTGCTAAAAAAATAAAAGCATTCTCAATTCATCCCAATTATAAATTACTTTCAAAAGAAAATGTAGCTTTGATGCATGAAAACGGTTTTGAAGTTTTCCCTTGGACAGTAAATTCAAAAGAAAAGATTGAGAAAATGAAATCATTCAATGTAAACGGAATAATTTCAAATTTTCCTGATAAAATATGAACCAATAATTAGAGCTTTGCTAAAGTTTTAAACTTTGACAAAGATTGTTAAAATAAAATATGAACCGAAATTTTGATATAATAATTGTAGGCGGTGGAGCTGCAGGATTTTTTACAGCAATAAATATTGTAGAGAAAAATCCAAAAACTAAATTGGCTGTTCTCGAGCGCGGAAACGAAGTATTGACTAAGGTTCGCATTTCTGGTGGAGGAAGATGCAATGTAACTCATGCCTGTTTTGAACCCAACGAATTAGTAAAATTCTACCCACGTGGAGAGAAAGAATTGCTTGGTCCTTTTCATCAGTTTTGCTCTGGAGATACAGTAGAATGGTTTAGCAATCATGGCGTAGAACTCAAAATTGAAGACGATGGACGTATGTTTCCGGTTTCGAATTCGTCGCAAACTATTATCGATTGTTTTCTTGAAAGTGCCAAAAAACTAGGAATTACAATCTTGACAGGTCAAAGCGTACAATCGATTTTCAAAAAAGAAAATCTTTGGAAAATTGAAACACCAACCGAAAATTATATCGCTGAAAAATTGATTCTCGCTACAGGAAGCAATCCGAAAATTTGGGAAATGCTGCAAACTTTTGGCCACGCAATTGTAAATCCTGTCCCTTCCCTATTTACTTTCAACATTAAAGATGCGAGAATAAAAGAATTACCCGGAGTTTCAGCAAACGTTTCTATAAAAGTAAAAGACACCAAACTGATCTCAACTGGGCCTTTATTGATAACGCATTGGGGAATGAGCGGTCCGGCAGTTTTAAAATTATCGGCTTGGGGAGCACGAATTTTATTCGATAAAAACTACCAATTTTCTATTTTTATTAATTGGTTGAATGACGTTGAAACCGAAGAATGCGAAAAAATATTAAAAGAATTAAAACAAGGAAATGCTAAAAAAACAGTTTCAAAAAAATCACCATTTGACTTCCCGAATCGACTATGGGAGAGTTTAATTCAAGCTTCAACAATTTCTGTAGAAACCAAGTGGGCAGATTTAACAAAGATCCAATTGCAAAATTTAGCTCAACAATTGACTAATTCTTGCTTTCAAGTCAATGGCAAAAGCACCTTTAAAGAAGAATTTGTAACTGCTGGCGGAATTGATTTAAAGGAGATTAACTTCAAAACTATGGAAAGCAAACTACATCAAAATCTTTATTTTGCTGGAGAAATAGTTAACATTGATGCCGTAACAGGCGGGTTTAATTTTCAAAATGCTTGGACAAGCGGATTTATTGTGGCGAATAATTTTTAATAACTCATTTATTACAATAAAACTAACACAAAATCCGCGACCACTGAACTCTACTTATTCAACCACCAAATACTAATATTCAAAACAGAAGCAAAACTTACCCAAAGCAAATACGGAATAAATAAATAACCAGCTGTTTTATTGATTTTTATAAATTTAGAATACGTTTCAAAAATCATTAACCAAAGCAAAATAACTTCTATACCCGCTAACATTGGGTTTTTAAGACCAAAAAATAAATACGACCATAATGCATTTAAACCTAACTGAAAAGCAAAGTAAATTAATGCTTTGTTTACAATTTCTTTTTCAAAATCGATTCGGTTCCAAACCAGTCCAGCCGCAACTCCCATCATAATATAAAGCGTACTCCAAACGGGTGCAAATATCCAATTGGGCGGATTAAAACTTGGTTTAACCAATGTTGGATACCAAGAAGTAATTGCGGAACGTGTAACCATTCCGGAGAAATATCCTATTACAAGACAAGTTACAACAACGGTCAATATTCGAGTGATTTTATTCATTTTTATGTTTTTATAATGTTGTGTCAAATTTAATCAAATCTTTCTATCGATTAAACCTAAAAACAAATAAACGAATAAACGAGAAAAAAGTATCTTTGCACAAATTTATACTTGATGTTTTCAGCAAACGATTTTATTCCAGCCCCCTATTCTAATTCCGTAGAAAGCGGAAGTTTTCAATGGAGTTCTCCAAGCAATATCGCTTTGGTGAAATATTGGGGCAAAAAAGACAAGCACCCGAGCCTGAAAGGCGAACTGGCAAAGCAAATTCCAGCCAATCCTTCGGTGAGTTTTACCTTGAATAATTGTAAAACCTTCACAACTTTGGCTTTCGCCAAAAAAGGAAACCAAGAAAATTTTTCTTTCGATTTGCTTTTCGAAGGAAAACCGAAAGAAGATTTCAAGCCAAAAATTCAACAATTTTTCGAACGAGTTTTGGTTTATTTGCCTTTTCTAAAAGACTATCATTTTACAATTGACACCAAAAATACTTTTCCTCATAGTTCCGGAATTGCATCATCGGCTTCAGGTATGGCAGCTTTAGCAATGAATTTAATGAGTTTAGAAAAAGCTTTAAATCCAGAAATGACCGAAGACTATTTTAACCAAAAAGCCTCTTTCCTAGCTCGTTTAGGCTCTGGAAGCGCTTGCCGAAGTGTAAAAGGAAAAGTGGTCGTTTGGGGAAATCACGCTAATATTCAAGGAAGCTCCGATTTATTTGGAGTAGAATTTCCAAATACAATTCACGCCAATTTCAATAATTTTCAAGACACCATTTTATTGGTTGATAAAGGCGAAAAACAAGTTTCAAGTACATTGGGTCATAATTTAATGAACGGACATCCTTTTGCAGAAAGGCGATTTGAACAAGCACACGAAAATTTAAATCAATTAATTTCCATTTTCGAAAGCGGAAATTTAAATGAATTTATAAAGATTGTCGAAAGTGAAGCCTTGACATTACACGCTATGATGATGACTTCTATGCCGCATTTCATATTAATGAAACCCAATACATTAGAAATCATAAATGCAATTTGGAAATTCCGAAACGATACAAAAATTCCAGTTTGTTTCACACTCGATGCGGGCGCCAATGTGCATGTTTTATATCCAGAAAGCACGAAAGAATTAGTTTTGCAATTTATTCAGAACGAATTAGTTGGCTATTGTCAAAATGGTCTGTACCTTTGTGACGAAATAGGAATTGGATCAATTCATATTCAATAAAAAAAATCAATATCTTTATATTTCTAAATAGATAAAATATGAACATTCAATTAGAAAAATTAGAGTTAATTAAATTGTTGGCAGAAACCAATGATGAGTCTATAATTGCATCTATTAAAAATATATTCACATCTGAAAAAAAAGATTTTTGGAATGAATTGACAGCGGAGCAAAAATTTGAAATCGAAGAAGGAGGAAGACAAATAGACCGTGGTGAATTTATTCTTTATGAAGATTTGATGAAAAAATACAGATAATCAAAAGAGAGATAATCTTTTCAAGAAATGCTGAAAAAAGTTTAATTGATTTATTAGAATATTTAGAATTAAAATGGTCTATAAAAGTTAGAGATAAATTCATTTCAAAACTAGACAAGTCAATTTACTTAATTCAAAATTAACCAGAAATTTTTTCAAAATCTCAATTTAATAAAAACCAATACCGATGTGTTTTGTCAAAACAAACCACTATATATTATAGATTTAATGCTAACGAAATTGAAATTTTATCGCTTTTTGATACTAGGCAAAACCCATCAAAAATCAATAAAATAAGTTCAAAATAAAATATGAAAGGACCTTTATTTTACTCAAAAATATTACTCTTTGGAGAATACGGAATCATTCGTGACTCAAAAGGATTGTCTATTCCTTATAATTTTTATAACGGCGCTCTCAAAAGAGAGGAAAATCCATCGGAAGAAGCGATAAAATCAAACGGTAATTTAAAGCGTTTTGTTTCCTATCTTGAAACTTTACAAAGTGAACAACCGGAACTAGTAACATTCGATTTGGCTACTTTAAGAAACGATGTCGAAACAGGAATGTTCTTTGATTCCAGTATCCCACAAGGTTATGGCGTAGGAAGTAGCGGTGCATTGGTTGCAGCCATTTACGATAAATATGCTCAAGATAAAATCACCGTTTTAGAGAATTTAACTCGAGAAAAATTATTGAAATTAAAAAATATTTTTTCCCAAATGGAATCTTTTTTCCACGGAAAAAGTTCAGGATTAGATCCTTTAAATAGCTATTTGAGTATTCCTATTTTAATCAATTCTAAAGATAATATTGAAGCAACCGGAATTCCAACTCAAAGTTTGGGCGGAAACGGAGCTGTGTTTTTATTAGATTCTGGAATTGTTGGCGAAACCGCGCCAATGGTGAATATTTTTATGGAAAACCTAAAAGATCAAGGTTTTAGAAGAATGTTGAAATCACAATTCATAAAACACACAGATGCTTGCGTAGAAAATTTTCTTGGTGGCGATATGAAATCCTTGTTTGAAAACACAAAAAAACTATCAAAAGTAGTTTTGAATAACTTCAAACCTATGATTCCAGAACAATTTCACGGACTTTGGCAACAAGGAATTGACACCAACGATTATTACTTAAAATTATGTGGATCAGGAGGTGGCGGATACATTCTTGGTTTCACACAAGACTTAGAAAAAGCAAAAACGGCATTAAAAGACTATACATTAGAAGTAGTTTACCAATTTTAAAATGCTCAGCCGCAAGAACAAAATAATAGTGATGAAATTCGTCAGTATGTTCTCTGTCGTTAGAGGTTACAACATTCCAATAATAGTTCTAGCCCAGTATTTATCAGCAATTTTCATTCTAGCTCCCGAAAAAAGAGCCCTTTCAATTGTTCTTGATTTTCACTTATTTATCATTGTTTTTGTTTCATCGTTAACTATTGCGTCTGGTTATATCATCAATAATTTTTATGACAGCCAAAAAGATCTAATAAATCGTCCTAACAAATCCATGCTCGATAGGCTAGTCAGTCAGAAAACAAAACTACAAGTCTATTTCATTCTAAATTTCATAGTGGCGTTTCTTTCTATTTTTGTTTCTTGGCGCGCCGTTTTATTCTTTTCGATATATATTTTCTTGATTTGGTATTATTCACATCGAATAAAAAAATACCCAATAATTGGTAATTTAACAGCTGCTTTTCTAGCCATTTTACCTTTTTTCGCCATTCTTTTGTATTACAAAAACCTATACGAAGTTATCTTTGGTCACGCTGTATTCTTGTTTTTATTGCTTTTAATTCGTGAAATGATCAAAGATTTGGAAAACATAAAAGGCGACTTGGCAAACGATTACAAAACCATCCCAATTATTTACGGCGAAGCCGTTTCGAAGAAAATAATTACAGTATTAACAATCGCAACGCTACTTCCTGTTTATGTTTTAATCGAGGTTTTCGACGTGGGTTATATGGATATTTATTTTTATTCCTGCCTAATCATCTTGATTTTCTTCCTGCTTTATCTTTGGAATTCAACCACAAAAAACCAATATTTAGTACTTCACAATATTTTGAAATTCTTAATCGTTTCGGGAGTTTTCTGCATCATCCTCATCAATCCAAGCCTTCTGTGGCACGGAAAAAAATTGCTAATGAACCTCTGGTTTTTTAGGAGCTAATTCCTGCTGTACACTCTATCTCTTATGGCGAACAACGCCAAAAGAGGATGCCGTTCCCATCAGGGCTAAAAACCGTAATCCAAAAACAATCCACTATTAAACAAGAATAAACTATCTTTGCACGCACGAGGTCATTAAAGACCGAACTGACGAAGTAAATTATAGAATATTATGAATAACAAGGAAGGCAACAATAATAAAAGTGGCGGTAGAGCAAATAGCTCTAGACCCAACTCGAATAAGCCAAAACCTGCGATGCAAAAAAGGGCACAAGGGCCTAAAAAAGTAAAGACAATTGTTAAAGTTGCTGACACAACTAATAAAGTGGAGAAAAAACCCAATCAAGCTCCTAAAAGGCCTAAAGTAAAAGACGAAATTCGTTTAAATAAATACATTTCAAATTCTGGCGTATGTTCTCGTCGTGATGCCGATATTTATATCCAATCCGGAAATGTAAAAGTAAATGGAATTCCTGTTATCGAAATGGGATATATGGTAAAACCTGGCGATGTCGTGAATTTTGACGGAGCCGTTTTAACACCAGAGAAAAAAGTATATATCTTATTGAACAAACCCAAAAACTTTACAACTGCACTCGACGAAGGTCAAGAATTCCGTAATGTTTTAGAGCTAGTAAAAGGTTCTACAACTGCAAAAATTGGTGCTGTTGGAAGAATGGATAAAAACACAACTGGTTTATTATTGTTTACGAACGACACCGACATGATTCGTAAATTTACTTTACCAACCAACAAATCATCAAAAATTTACCAAGTTTCCCTGGATAAAAATTTAAAATTTGAGGATTTAGAAAAAATAAATAAAGGCCTAGTTCTTGACGGACATAGAGTTTTTGTTGAAGATGTAAGCTACATTGAAGGAGAAGCGAAAAGCGAAATTGGTTTGAAATTAAGATCTTCTAATGTAAAAGTAGTTCGCTCAATTTTCGAACATTTTAGTTATGATGTTTTAAGAATAGACAGAGTTGCTTTTGCCGGATTGACCAAAAAGAATTTACCTCGCGGAAACTGGAGATTACTTACCGATCAAGAAATTATCAATTTGAAAAATTCATAATTTTCAAATAGTACAAACATAAAATCCCAAATAACTTTGGGATTTTTTTGTATTTATAACTTTCAATTACTTCCACTTCAGCGTTTCCATCAAACGCTGCATATCATTTCTGACGTAGCTTGCGGCAGGCATAATGGAATCGAAATTGGGTTTTGCATAGAAATAAACCGAACCCGTTATAAAATGTTTAATGCTATCCGTAGCATAAAACTGTGAATTTGTCGCTGCATTCCCATTAACGCGATAAAACATGCCGTATACTTTTTTTGTAGGATTCAAAAACGGTTGTTCCAGGATATTATCCGCTTTGATAACATGTTCGTAAGTCAATTTTTGAGCGTCATGAAGCAATTTATTCACATTATTACTGACTGGTTTATAAGTAAGGTAAATAGTAGCTTTCATTTTTGGATAAGAAATCGAAAACCCACAATCTTTTTCTCCTTTGATTACAGCTTCCGAATTCATCTCGAATGTAAAAGGACATTCATTTTCGAAATGTACATATTTAGCCTGCGGATAATCCAATCGCAAATAACTAGAAGGTTTTGGCAACACTTCTTTTTTACAACTTAAAACAGAAAATAATGCTATTATAAGTAGAGCAATCGTAATTTGCTTTTTTGGCATTTTAGACTTATTCAATGGTGACTTTTATTTGTTTGATACGTTTTTTATCTACCGCTACAACGGAAAAAACACAGTTTTTGTAGGCTATTTTTTGATCTTTTTTAGGGAAGTTTCCAATAATTTCGAGAAGGAATCCAGCCAATGTTTCGGCTTCTCCTTTTTGTATTTCAAATAAATCTTCATCAACATCTATAATTCTATAAAAATCCTTGAGATTTGTTTTTCCTTCAAAAAGATAATTTTTATCATCAATCTTAGAATAATTGACATTTTCATCGTCAAATTCATCGCTAATATCGCCAACAATTTCTTCGATAATATCTTCAAGTGAAACCAATCCTGAAGTTCCTCCATATTCATCCACCACAATAGCCATATGGCTTTTTTTGGTTTGAAAATCCTTCAATAAATTATCTATTTTCTTGTTTTCAGGAACAAAAAAAGGTTCTCTCAATAAGCTTTTCCAATCAAAATCTTCTTTGTCGATATGAGGAAGTAAATCTTTAACAAATAAAACTCCTTCTATCTGATCAATATTATCTTTATAAACAGGAATTCTTGAAAAACCCATTTCAACAATTTTCGAATAAATATCAGCAAATGATTCTTCAATTTCTAAAGCAAAAATATCAATTCTTGGACTCATAACTTGCTTGGTATCTGTATTACCAAAACTCACAATTCCTTCCAATATTTTTTGTTCTCCGGTCGAAGTTTCTTCAGTATCCGTAAGTTCCAAGGCTTGTGACAATTGATCTACAGAAAAATTTGACTTCTGTTTTCCCAATTTGTTATGCAAGTAAATGGTTATTTTGCGCATTGGCAAACTTATTGGCGAAAGCACAATATCGAGACCTGCTAATGGATAAGAAACCCATTTGGCAAATTTTACATTATTTCTATTGGCATATACTTTTGGTAAAACTTCTCCAAACAATAAAATCAAAAAAGTGACCAAAACCACTTCGAGAACGAATTTTAAAACAGGAGAAACTATCGCGGAGAATATATTATGCCCCACGAATGAAAACAAAATTACCACACCAATGTTGATAAAATTATTGGCTACAAGAAGTGTTGCTAATAATTTTTTGGGTTTTTCTAGAAGATCAGCAATGATTTTTCCTTTTGTTGGATGTTCTAGGAGTGTATCATCAATGTCTTTTTGCGACAAGGAAAATAAGGCAACTTCGGCACCGGAAACTAGTGCGGAACAAAATAGCAATGCGAATATTGCTATAAATCCAAACACTAAATCGGTATCTAGTGTGTATATAAAATTAAAACTGGGCTCTGGGTCCAAATTAAAAAAGATTAGTTAAACAATTAAAATGGCATATCATTTTCTGGTAAGCTATTTTTCTCGGTTGCAAAGTTAGTGTTTTTTGAAAGTTCAAGGCTGGAAATTTGTTTGTTGTTTTCATTTTCTTTCTTGGTAGACAAGAAAGTAAACTCTGTAACTTGAATTTCGGTGGTGTGTTTTGTAGAACCGTCTTCGGCTTGCCATTGCCGCGATTTAATTCGACCCTCTACATATATTTTATCTCCTTTTGAGAGGTATTTTTCACAAAGTTCGGCAGCTTTGTTTCGTACCACTAAATTATGCCACTCTGTAGAAGTGATTTTTTCATTATTTGTTTTATTAATATAAACTTCATTTGTTGCCAATTGGAATCTCCCAATGCAATTTCCTCCTTCAAAATAATGCATCTTAACCTCTTCGCCAAGATGACCTATTAACATCACTTTATTTAGTGTTCCGTTCATTATTATCAATCATTATTAAAACCAAAGATACCAATTTTCAATAAATTAATTCTTTTCAATAAAATTAAAAATCACAATTGGAAAAGGATATGTTTTTAAAGTTTCAGCATTAATCCCATTTTCAATTGTTCCTTTAACAGCTACCTTCCAAAACTTAATATGCAAATGCTGATGAGATAATTTATGGATAATACTTTTTTCATTCCATTCATCTATATTCAAAACAGCATTTTTCTCGAAGAATTCGTCATGAATAATTGTCGAAATACTATCAAAATCTTCAACAACATTGGTTTCTATCAATGGGAATTCATAGAGGTTATACCAAATACCTTTCGTAGTTCTCTTTTGAATGATTGTGTTTTCATTTTCATCGGAAACAACCAAATAATTAAAAAATCGATTCCTAACTTTTAGCTTCTTATTATTTACAGGTAACTGATCTACTTTCTTTTTCTGTAAAGCGGCACAACTTTCGTTGAAAATACAAATGCTACAATTAGGACTTTTGGGAACACATTGTATAGCCCCAAACTCCATAATGGCCTGATTGAAAAGCGCAGGATTATCTTTTGGTATCAATTCGAAAGCCAAAGCAGCGAACTCTTTTTTGGCGGAAGCCACAGCAATATCCGTTTCGACATCAAAAAAACGTGACAAAACCCGAAAAACATTTCCATCGACAACCGGGACAACTTCATTATAGGAGAAGGAAGCTATTGCGGCAGCGGTATACTCACCAACACCTTTCAATTTCAACAATTCCTTATAAGTAGTAGGGAAAACACCTGACAATTCCTGAGCTACAAATTGCGCTGTTTTATGCAAATTTCGAGCGCGCGAATAATAGCCTAAACCTTGCCAAAGTTTCAAAACTTGCTCCTCATTGGCATTTGCCAAGTCAAAAACCGTTGGAAAAGCATTCATAAAAGAAAGAAAAAAAGGAGTTCCTTGTACTACTCGAGTCTGTTGAAGAATGATTTCAGAAAGCCAGATAGGATAGGGATCGGCAGTATTACGCCAAGGCAAATTTCGTTTGTTTTGCAAATACCACTGTGTTAATGACTTAGTAAAATTCATGATTAAATTTTGAACAACAAAAGTAAAAGTTTATGTTATTAAATTTTAATGAATTAGATTGAATAATTGTTTTTTTTATTTCTATATTTGCAATCTCAAAAATTAGTATACCATTATAAATTACGCAACAAAATGACTAAAGCAGATATCGTAGCGAAAATCGCTGAAAAATTAGGTCTTGAAAAAGGAGATGTTCAAGCAACAGTGGAGACCTTTATGACAGAAGTAAAAACCTCATTAGAGACTGGAGATAATGTTTATTTAAGAGGATTTGGAAGCTTTATTGTAAAAACAAGAGCTGAAAAAACAGGAAGAAATATTTCAAAAAATACCACAATCAAAATTCCAGCACACAATATTCCTGCCTTTAAACCTGCAAAAGTGTTTGTTGAAGGAGTAAAAGTTAATAACGAAGCAAAATAACACAATTTATTAATCACAAAATCACCAACTATTATGCCAAGTGGTAAAAAAAGAAAAAGACATAAGGTAGCAACGCACAAACGTAAAAAAAGAGCGAGAGCTAACCGTCACAAGAAGAAAAAGTAGTTTTAAACTACTTTTTTCTTTTTAACCGTTCATTGAAATTGAGATTTAAGATTGTAGATTACCGATTTAAGATTGCAGATATAATAAATCTAAGATCAAGAATCAAAATTCAGAAATCAAAAATCTCCCCGGGTTCAATACCTGTTAAAATTATTGTTTAATCCATCCTTACAATTAGCTATTAGCCATTAGCCGTTAGCCATTAGCAATGTTATATTTGCCAAATGCTAAAAGCCAAATGCTAAAAGCCAAAAAGTACGGATAAAAATTTACATCGTGAATAAAGAATTAATCATTAGATCTAGTTCCGAAGCGGTAGATTTTGCCTTATTAAAAGATGGAAAACTAATTGAATTGCACAAAGAAGAAGAAAAAAGCAACTTCCAAGTTGGTGATATTTTTATTGCCAAAATAAGAAAACCCGTTGCCGGACTCAATGCTGCTTTTGTAAATGTAGGCTTCGAAAAAGATGCCTTTTTACATTATCATGATTTAGGTCCAAATCTAGCTTCCCAACTGAAATTCATAAAACTTGTAAGCGCAGGTAAATTAAAAGATTTCTCCCTAAAAACCTTCCAGTTTGAAAAAGAAATAGACAAAGATGGCTCGATTACCGAAATTATCAATGCCAATCAATCTATTTTAGTACAAGTAGTCAAAGAACCAATATCTACAAAAGGACCAAGAATTAGCGCTGAGCTTTCTCTTGCCGGAAGATTTATTGTTTTAGTTCCGTTTTCTGACCGTGTTTCTATTTCTCAAAAAATAGAAGACAAAAAAGAAAAGGATCGTTTAAAAAAACTTGTACAATCCATCAAACCTAAAGGATTTGGTGTTATTGTTCGCACAGTAGCCGAAGGCAAAAATACAGCCGAATTAGAAAAAGATTTGCAGAACCTGCTTAGCAGATGGACTGCAATGTGTAAAAAATTACCAACCGCTCATCATCCATCCAAGGTATTAGGAGAGCTCAATAGAGCTTCGTCAATATTGAGAGACGTCTTCAACGATACCTTTAGTGGAATCCAAATAGATGATGAAGAGTTGTATAACCAAACAAAGGACTATTTACAAGAAATAGCGCCTTCGAAAACATCGATTGTCAAGTTTTATCAATCCAATGACACTCCAATTTTCGAGAAATACAACATAGAGAGACAAATCAAAACCTCCTTTGGAAGAACAGTTTCCATGAGTAAAGGTGCTTATCTTATTATCGAACACACTGAAGCTTTGCACGTTATAGACGTAAATAGCGGAAACCGTTCTAATAAAGCAACCAACCAAGAAGACACTGCCATGGAAGTTAACATGATAGCCGCAGCCGAAATCGCAAGACAATTACGTCTTCGAGACATGGGCGGAATAATCGTGATTGATTTTATCGATATGGGAAATCCCGAAAATCGAAAAGTCTTGTTCGACTTCCTTAGAGAAGAAATGAGCGATGATAAAGCAAAACACAAAATCTTACCTCCTAGTAAATTTGGGTTAGTCCAAATTACCAGACAAAGAGTAAGACCGGAAGTCAACATTAAAACTAGAGAAGAAGATCCTAACAATATTGAAGGCGAAATTGAAGCGCCAATTCAAATCATTGATAAAATCGCCTTAGATCTAGAAAATATATTAAAAACGAACTCAGATGTTGTGCTTAACGTACATCCATTTGTGGCCGCATACCTTACAAAAGGTTTTCCATCAATACGTTCAAAATGGTTTTTTGAACATAAAAAATGGGTGAAAATCATACCACGTGACGCTTACACGTATTTAGAATATCACTTCTACGACAAAAAAGGAAGTGCTATTAAAGAATAAAACAAAAACCGCCTTTCGTGAGATTGGCGGTTTTTTTGTGCGTTATTGTGAGATTTTTTTCAAGCATCGTCATTGCAAGGATCGAAACAATCAGGAGCTATTTCCAGCTATACGCTCCAATCTTTTCTTTTTTTGAAGCAAAAAAGAAAAGGATTTCCACTTCTATCTGGGCTAAGGAATTTGTTTATAAATAACTATTTTCTTTTCTTAGCAAAAAACCGCTTCATCAATTCCGAAGCTTCGTTTGCCAAAACACCACGAATAACGGTAGTTTTAGGATGCAATTGTGTTCCCATTTTCTCAAAACCACGATTTTCATCGCTTGCGCCAAAAACAATTTTAGAAATCTGACTCCAATACAAAGCGCCAGCGCACATTTGGCAAGGTTCCAGCGTGACATAAAGCGTACAACCCACTAAATATTTTCCGCCCAAGAAATTGGCGGCAGCAGTAATCGCTTGCATTTCGGCATGAGCCGTAACATCAACCAGCATTTCGGTAAGATTATGACCTCGGGCAATAATTTTATTATCGATGACAATTACGGCACCAACAGGAATCTCGTCTTTTTCAAAAGCCATTTCTGCCTCTTGCAAAGCTCTTTTCATAAAATATTCGTCGGTGAAAGGGTTTTCCATACTAGTAGGTACTAATTTGCAAATTTCGAACTCTTTGCGAATCTTCATTTTATTTTTGTGAATCTTTGTGAAACAACTTTTTTATCGATTGTAAAAATACAATTTCAAATCGTACATTTGCTTTATGACTAATAATTTACTTCAACATATCAATAATCCAACCGATTTACGACAGCTCGATGAAGCCCAACTTCCTCAAGTTGCCCAAGAATTGCGCGATTTCATCATTGCTATTGTCGCTACAAAAGAAGGTCATTTGGGCGCAAGCCTCGGCGTTGTCGAACTCACGATCGCTTTGCATTATGTATTCAACACACCCGAAGATTTATTAATTTGGGATGTAGGTCATCAAGCTTACGGGCATAAAATATTGACTGAACGAAGAGAAAATTTCCATACAAATAGACAATTGGGCGGTATTTCTGGTTTCCCAAAAAGAAGTGAAAGTGTTTATGATGCTTTTGGCGTAGGCCATTCTTCCACTTCTATTTCGGCAGCTCTAGGAATGGCAATTGCATCGAATTTGAAAGGCAATTTCGAAAAACAACACATTGCAGTTATTGGCGATTCCTCCATCGCATCGGGAATGGCGTTCGAAGGATTAAATCATGCCGGTGTTACCGATGCTAATTTATTGGTAATCCTTAACGACAACGCCATTGGAATTGATCCAAGCGTTGGGGCTTTGAAAAATTATCTCACTGCGGTGAAAGAAGGAAAAAATCCGAAGCAAAATAATATGATCAAATCACTGAATTTTGATTATTCAGGACCCATTGACGGACACGATATTTTTGCAGTTATCAAGGAATTAAAAAGGCTAAAAAAGGTAAAAGGACCTAAATTTCTTCACATCATTACCACAAAAGGAAAAGGTTTACAACAAGCTGAAAACGATCAAGTAAAATACCACGCGCCAGGAAAATTTGACGCCAATACAGGTGAAATTCACCCAAAATCAGAAGAAAATCTGCCTCCAAAATACCAAGATGTTTTTGGTTTAACCGTTTTAGATTTGGCCAAAGCCAATGAAAAAATTATTGGAATAACTCCCGCAATGCCATCAGGAAGTTCCTTAAAATTTATGATGGATGCTTTCCCAAAACGCGCTTTTGATGTGGGTATTGCAGAACAACACGCCGTAACATTATCGGCAGGAATGGCAACCCAAGGGATGATTGTTTACTGCAATATATATTCTACATTTTTACAACGTGCCTATGACCAAGTCATACACGACGTGGCTTTACAAGATTTGCCAGTGATTTTTTGTTTGGATCGAGCGGGTTTAGTTGGCGAGGACGGAGCGACACATCACGGCGTTTTCGATTTAGCTTATTTACGTTGTATTCCCAACATGATTGTGTATTCACCGTTGAATGAAATCGCGTTGAGAAACATTATATATACCGCACAATTAGGCTTAAACCATCCTATTGCTATTCGATATCCTCGTGGACGCGGGCAAATTATAGATTGGCAAAAACCCTATGAAAAAATAGAAATTGGCATAGCAAATTGTCTACAAAAAGGCTCGAAAGTGGCAGTTTTATCAAACGGTCCTATTGGCAACAATGTAACTTTGGCCATAGCCGAAATGAATCATCCAGAAACAATAGCTCATTATGACTTTGCTTTTGTAAAACCTTTGGACGAAAAATTATTACACCGCATTTTCGAGAATTTTGAGAATATAATCACCCTTGAAGACGGTGTTATAAAAGGCGGATTTGGAACTGCTATTCTTGAATTTTCTGCACAACATAATTACAATTCAAAGGTAAAAACCCTTGGAGTTCCTGATGAATTTATCGAACAAGCCTCAATTGAACAACAACAACAATATTGCAAATTAGACGTTAAAAGTTTGACGACTATTTTTTCAAGCTATTAAAAAGTATATTTTTGCATTATAAACCTTGAACCCCAAGAATGAAATTATTACAGTATAGCCTACTTTTCTTATTGGCAATTCTATCACTAAATTGTTATTCACAAGAAACTATAACCTCTCCATTAATAATAGAAATTAAACCCATAACAGTACCCCAAGCAACACCTACAGGATTAGTGAGTGCAGAAATAAAATTCATAAAACTACCTAATTTATCTCACTGGACTAGAAAAAATAGAGTTGGTATTGATATGAATGAAATCTCCTTTTCGAACTGGAATGCTGGTGGAGTAAGCTCAATTTCGGGATTGATAAAAGGGGAGTTTGTTAGAATTCATAGTCTTGAAAAAAGCAAATGGCTTAATGAATTAATAATTCGATATGGAGTAAACAAACAAGATGGTTATGAAGTAAGAAAATCAGATGATGCAATCCGATTTAACTCCACTTTTGGATATAGAAAGGACACGTTGTCAAATTGGTATCATTCAGCAAAATTCAATTTTAACACTCAATTTTCCAATGGTTATAATTATCCAAATAAAACGGTTATTTCAAGACTCTTTGCACCCGCTTATACCTTCCTTGGAATTGGAGCTGAATATTTAGATAAAAAAAACAAACTCAATTTTTATATATCTCCATTAACTATGAAAAACACCTTAGTTTTAGACCAAAATTTAGCTAATCATGGTGACTTTGGTGTAAATAAAGCTATTTATGACTTATCTGGAAAATTGATTTCGATAGGAACAAAATCAAAAACCGAACTTGGATTTTTGGTTACCAATTCTTATAAAAAAGAAGTTTTTAAAAACATCACTATGGAAAACCGTTTGAGTTTATATTCCGATTACATCAATAAATTTGGAAATATTGATGTAGATTGGGAATTAAAATTTGATTTGATTGTCAATCAATATGTTAGAGCAAATGTTGGTACGCATATTGTTTATGATGATGACATAAAAACCGTTAAAGAAGTTAATAAACAACAAATAATTATGGGACCAAAAATTCAATTAAAACAAATTTTAGGGGTAGGTTTAACTTATAATTTCTAAAATTAGCTCGTTTTTTTACCGTTAATTGTGTCAAATATCTCTAACGCCTTCCCATCGGTCAAAAGGGAAACATAATGACAAATATGTAAAAGTCTACTGTACAAATCTTCTTTTTCCTCATGAAATTTATCCGGCAAAATCTTCAACAATAATTGGTCATAATTGGAAGTGTTTCCGTTGAATTTATTGTTAAATGCGGTGATGAATTTGTCTAATAAAGTTTGAATAATTTGATATCCCACAATCTCTTTTTCGACAACTTCCCGACTCTGATAAATATTTTTTACACTTAATTTTATAATGTCATTCATTTGTGCTTTGTACTTGCTTTTATCCGTAAGTGCATAAGGGAAATTACCTTGTAGAATCACCTCTTCATTTTCGACAAAAATCTTCACAACATCGTTAATCAAACTACCAATAGCCAAAGCACGCAAATAACTAATTCGGTCTTCTTTGGTTGATAAAGTATTGTATTTAGGAGTGTCGATACTATCTTTCACTAGTTTTATCAAATATTCTAAGGCAAAATCTTCAGAAACCAAACCAAGATTAATTCCATCTTCGAAATCGATAATTGTGTAACATATATCATCGGCAGCTTCAACTAAATAAGCCAAAGGATGTCTTTCGAAACCAATATCATTTTTTTCTTTATTAGGAATCATTCCCAGTTCTAAGGCAACCTCTTTGAAAAAATTCTTATCTGATTGAAAGAAACCGTACTTTTTATCGGCTATGTTTTGTGTTGGCTTTTTTGGCAAACTTTCTTTTGGATATTTCATAAATGCCCCTAAAACTGCATATGTAAGTCTATTACCTCCTAAAACTCCAGGTCGATTTGCTGTTAAAACCGAGAAACCATTAGCATTACCCTCAAAATCAATCAAATCTTGCCACTCTTTGGCCGATAATTGTTCTTTGAATTGTTTTCCTTTACCAATAGAAAAATATTCACCAATAGCTTTTTCTCCGGAATGTCCAAAAGGGGGATTTCCAATATCATGTGCCAAGGAGGCCGCAGCCACAATTGCTCCAAAATCATTCGCTTGAAATCCGTGAACTTCTTTTAAATGGGGGTGTTTCTCAATAATTTTCTTACCTACTAATCGACCAATAGAACGACCCACAACTGATACTTCTAAACTGTGCGTTAATCTCGTGTGCACAAAATCAGTTTTCGAAAGCGGGATAACCTGTGTTTTATCTTGTAAACTACGAAATGCCGACGAGAAAATGATTCGGTCATAATCTACCTCAAAACCCAAACGAGTGTCGTCTTGCTCTATTCGTAATCGCTTTCCTGTGTCGCCTTGACGGCGTAGTGATAAAAGTTGTTCCCAGTTCATGGTTGTCTATTGGATTTTTTTTAGAATAAGCGAATATAAAGAAAAAAGGATTTGTTTAAAATAAAAACAACCATCAAAATGACGGCTGATTCTCTATCTTTTTGATTTCTTTCAAGGAAAAAATACAAATCCCTTTTTTTGGTTGAACTCCTGTTTTCGAACTACATAAGTATCCGAAAACAAATCGTGTAAACCACGGACATTAACCCCTAAAAAAGTAAGACATTCAACAGGAATAAACCGAGTTAAAGTTCGTATCAAAATCGCATTAAAACTTGGTTTTAGTCCCTCTTTTGTGATTACAATTGTTTTAGAAAAGTATTTAGCAAAGGTTCTAGAGAAATACATTTCGGTTAGAAAGTAGTATAAAAACATAATGATAATCCAAAAAGATATTTTTTCGTAAGTAGTTGTAGATTCCGCCCAATTGGACAAAGCGTAAATTCCGCTTATTTCACCAATAATAATTACGGTTGTTCCAACAGCAATCCATAGGACATAAATAATCAAAAAGTCGAGAATAAAATTCATAAAACGTTGCGCTCGAGAAGCAACTAAATCATCTGTAATCGTAAATTTATTATTTTCCATTTTTGAAGTATTTTCATATTATTAAAATACATGTTGAAGTGATAACCTACTCAAATATAGTGAATTATTTTCAGAATTATCTCTTTATAATTATAGAATCTGACCTAGATTACTTCACTTAACTTTTATTTTTATTGGAGTTCAATGAACTTCGTTTGAAGCAAAATAAAATAATGGAAAGCGGAATTATCTCCAAAAAAAACAGCCATCATTACGACGGCTGAATTATTTAATTAAAAAAAATTAATGGATTAAGACCCACACATTTCGCAATCTTCAGGTCCTGCATTTCTAGCCAATTCAATCATTGCTTTATATTCTTCGGCAGATATTTCGACAGTATCATCTAAAACTGCAATAGGTTGTAACGCTTGTGGTGCTTGTTCTTTAACTTCAATTGGTTCAGCTTTTTTGTCGTTATTCAAGGTAAATTTAATCGCATCAACTGCTGATTTAGTTCTTAAATAATACATTCCTGTTTTCAATCCGGATTGCCAAGCGTAGAAGTGCATCGAGGTTAATTTAGAATAATTAGCATCTTGCATAAACAAATTTAACGATTGTGATTGATCTACAAAATAACCTCGTTGGCGTGACATATCAATGATATCTTTCATTGACATTTCCCAAACCGTTTTGTACAATTCTTTCAAATCCTGAGGGATTGCAAGATCTTGAACCGAACCATTATTTCGCATTAATTCTTGTTTTAAAGTTTCGTTCCACAAACCAAGTTTTACTAAATCTTCAAGTAAATGCTTGTTTACTACGATAAACTCGCCCGAGAGCACACGTCTTGTGTAAATGTTTGAAGTATATGGTTCGAAAGCTTCATTGTTACCTAAAATTTGAGAAGTCGAAGCTGTAGGCATTGGCGCTACCAAAAGTGAATTACGAACACCATTTTTCATCACTTCTTTTCTCAACGAACTCCAATCCCAACGACCAGAAAGCTCTTCATCTTTTAATCCCCAAAGATTGTGTTGAAATTCTCCTTGTGAAATTGGCGAACCTTCAAAAGAAGAATACGGTCCTTCTTCTTTTGCCATCTCCATCGAAGCAGTTACCGCAGCAAAGTATAGAGTTTCGAAAATTTCTTGATTTAATTTTTTAGCTTCATCACTTGTAAAAGGCAAGCGTAACATAATAAAGGCATCTGCTAAACCTTGAACTCCAAGGCCAACCGGGCGATGACGCATATTTGAATTTTGAGCTTCAACAACAGGATAATAGTTTCTATCGATTACTTTGTTCAAGTTTCTTGTAACTCGTTTGGTAACATTGAACAATAATTGGTGGTCAAATTTCCCGTTTTCCACAAACATTGGTAATGAAATAGAGGCTAGATTACAAACAGCAATTTCATCTTTAGACGTATATTCCATAATCTCAGTACACAAATTCGACGAACGAATAGTCCCAAGATTTTTCTGGTTCGATTTTCTGTTGGCTGCATCTTTATACAACATATAGGGAGTTCCGGTTTCGATTTGAGATTCCAGAATCTTCTCCCATAATTCTCGTGCTTTAATTGTTTTACGTCCTTTTCCACGAGTTTCATAATCTAGATACAAAGCTTCGAACTCGTCACCATAAACATCATACAATCCAGGACATTCATTAGGACACATAAGCGTCCAAGTAGTATCATCTTGTACACGTTTCATGAATAAATCCGATGTCCACATAGCAAAGAATAAATCTCTAGCACGCATTTCTTCTTTTCCGGTATTCTTTTTCAGATCTAAGAATTCGAAAATATCGGCATGCCAAGTTTCAATATAGATCGCAAAACTTCCTTTACGTTTTCCGCCACCTTGATCTACATAACGAGCAGTATCATTAAAAACTCTCAACATTGGCACTATCCCGTTCGATGTTCCGTTTGTACCACGAATATAAGAACCTGTTGCACGAACATTGTGAATAGAAAGTCCTATTCCACCTGCTGATTGGGAAATTTTAGCGGTTTGTTTCAAGGTGTCATAAATTCCATCAATACTGTCGTCTTGCATTGCCAATAGAAAACAAGACGACATTTGTGGCTTTGGAGTTCCCGCATTGAATAATGTTGGCGTTGCATGGGTAAAGAATTTTTTCGACATTAAGTCGTATGTTTCTATAACCGAATCTAAATCGCCTAAGTGAATACCAACCGAAACACGCATCAACATGTGTTGCGGACGTTCTACAATTTTTCCGTTTATTCTCAATAAATACGATCTTTCTAATGTTTTGAAACCAAAATAATCATAGTTGAAATCACGAGTATAAATTACATGCGAATCTAAGAATTCGGCATTTTCCATGATCACTTTATGCACCTCTGACGAAAGTAATGGTGCTTCCTGTCCATTTCTTGGATTCACATAATGAAACATTTCATTCATGGTTTCCGAGAATGATTTTTTGGTATTTGAATGTAAGTTAGAAATTGCAATTCGGGCTGCCAATTGCGCATAATCGGGATGCGAAATGGTCATTGATGCCGCGGTTTCGGCTGCTAGATTGTCTAATTCTGAAGTCGAAACCCCGTCATACAAACCTTCAATTACACGCATGGCTACTTTTACTGGATCTACTAAACTGTTCAATCCGTAACATAATTTTTTAATTCTATCCGTAATCTTATCAAACATTACTGGCTCTTTATGACCATCTCTTTTTACTACATACATACGGTTAATTGTTTTTTAAAATAGACAATCCCTTCTCTATTTTGGTTTATTTGTGTTTGCTTTTGGGAAACTAATCCCGGTATTTATTGTTTTTTGCCGCTAAGGCACAAAGTTTATTTAACTAAAGCATTTGTATTTTTACAAGAAAATAAAATAAGCCTTTTGACAAAAAATCAAAAATCAGCGTCAAAGCTAATTTTCTGAGCGTCAGAATCAGTATTCATAACACCCGTTTTTTGATACTCGCCCACTTTCTTTTCAAAGAAATTTGTTTTTCCTTGAAGCGAAATCATATCCATAAAATCAAAAGGATTTGGAGTATTATATTCTCTTTCACAACCTAATTCCACTAATAATCTATCCGTTACAAACTCTAAATATTGTGTCATTAAAACCGCATTCATTCCTATTAAACTTACCGGAATCGACTCTGTTATGAATTCTCTTTCAATATCTAATGCTTCAACGATAATTTCTCTAATACGCGCTTTTGAAACTTTATGTTTCAGATGATGATTATGCAAATGAACTGCAAAATCACAGTGTACCCCTTCATCCCGAGAAATTAATTCGTTCGAAAAGGTTAGACCTGGCATTAAACCACGTTTTTTCAACCAAAAAATAGAGCAAAAACTTCCAGAGAAGAAAATACCTTCTACTGCTGAAAAAGCAATTAATCTTTCTGCAAAAGATTCCGATTCAATCCATTTCAATGCCCATTCGGCTTTTTTCTTAATTGCCGGGAAAACTTCGATTGCTGTAAACAACTCCTCTTTTTCAACTTCGTCTTTTACATAGGTGTCTATTAAAAGCGAATAGGTTTCGCTATGAATGTTTTCCATCATAATTTGAAAACCATAGAAAAATTTTGCTTCGGCATATTGCACTTCATTAATAAAGTTTTGAGCTAAATTCTCATTTACAATACCATCCGAAGCGGCGAAAAAAGCAAGAATATGTTTTACAAAATATTTCTCATCTTCACTTAATTTATTGTTCCAATCATTCAAATCTTGGGCCAAATCTATTTCTTCAGCTGTCCAAATACTAGCTTCTGTTTTCTTATAAAACTCCCAAATATCTTGATGTTTGATTGGAAAAATTACGAAACGATTTTTATTTTCTTGTAAAATTGGTTCAATTTGTGACATTGTTGTTGTTTGTTATTTTAAAATTTCAACGAATTTTTAATTTTTTGTAGATTACAAAGATTGTGAATTCTTGCGGTTATTAAAAGCCAAACTTATTCACAATCGGCTTTAGTTTTTAACAAATACTTAAGATTGGAATATTTTTCATACAATTTTTAAGTCGCTGATTTGTAGTGTTTTAAAAACAAAAAACGCCTTAAAGCGCTGTAAAATATAGGATTTAAAAAATAAGTAAGAAGGGAATTGAATATTTTTTTAAAAAAATTATTTTTTTAATTCTTGAGCAACTTTTTCAAGCTCTAAATACCAGTCTTCACCAAATCTTCTCACAAGCGCTTCTTTGACAAATTTGTATACCGGAACCTCGAGTTCTTTGCCTAAAGAACAGGCATCGCTGCAAATTTCCCACTTGTCATAATTAACGGCGGCGAACTCGGTAAAATCTTTAATTCGTATCGGATATAAATGACAGGAAACAGGTTTTTTCCAGTCGACTTCTCCTTGATTATAAGCTTGCTCAATACCGCAAAGTGCCGTTTTCCCGTCATAGATAACGTAAGCACAATCTTTATTGTCAATCAAAGGAGTTTCAAGATCGCCATCGGTGCCTTTTGTCCAAGTTCCTTGTGCCTCTATAGCGGCAATTCCTTCTTTGCGTAAAAAAGGTTTAACTTTTGGATAAATGGCTTCCATAATTTTAGTTTCGGCTTCACTCAATGGAGCGCCAGCATCTCCATCTACGCAACACGCACCTTTGCAAGCTGATAAATTACAAACAAATTCTTTTTCGAGAATATCTTCCGATATGATGGTTTTTCCTATTTGAAACATCTTGCAAAGATACTTTTCAATTCTGAATTTAAAAAGGGAATTTTTGTGTTTTTTGATATAAAATTGACTCAATTTCATTTATTTCACAAACTTCAATTAATAATATAGTGTGATATAGAATAGGATTTATAAGAAGTCTAAAATTACTTATAAATTCATTATTTTTTGAATATTAAAATGTGTAAAAGTAATACCCCAATATCACAATTAACCATTTAGAATTTAATACTTTTGTTTTTCAATAAATCCCCTTATGGAACTAGATTTTAAAGAAATAATTACCGTTGCCATGGTGCTTTTTGCCGTAATTGATGTAGTGGGGACAGTCCCTGTCATTGTCGATTTGAGAGCGAAACACGGTCATATAGAATCCGAAAAGGCATCGTTAGTAGCCGGTTTTATAATGATTGTTTTCCTTTTTATAGGCGAAGAATTATTGAACGTAATAGGCATCGACGTCAATTCCTTCGCTGTTGCAGGATCGTTTGTTTTGTTCTTTTTAGCACTCGAAATGATACTTGGTATTCGCATTTACCGTGACGAGGAAGCCAGTTCTGCTTCAATTGTCCCTATTGCTTTCCCTTTAATTGCTGGCGCAGGAACAATGACTACTTTATTATCGTTACGTTCCCAGTTTCATTCGGTAAATATTGTAATTGCAATTGTATTGAACATCATCATAGTTTATATTGTATTGAAGTCCTCTTCGAAAATCGAAAAAATGCTAGGAAAAAATGGTTTAGGAGTCATTCGGAAAGCTTTTGGAGTCGTTCTTTTGGCTATAGCTGTTAAATTATTCGCTGCTAATGTTAAAGGTTTGTTTGTCTAAAATAATTTTTTATATTTTTACGGCATTCTATTTTACAAATACTATTTATGAAAATTTTTACATCTATATTGGTGGCATTGGCAGTTGGGCTAATTATATTTAATATTACCCTTGTCGATTTCAAACATCCTTTTGAAGGGAACAGTATGATTGCCTTCATTGGAATTGCAGCTTCAGTTTGCGCGGTGTTAATTCTTCTTATTTTTAAAATGTCGAAGAGTATTGCCGAAAAAATGAACGACAAATTCTAATTCATGTTTGATGTCTTAATTCTTGGTGGCGGCGTTTCAGGAATATCATGCGCTCTTGTATTAGGTTCGGCAAAAAACAAATCGTTTGTTGCTAACAAAAAAATCGGGATACTTTCTCACCAAAAAACTTCAATGCTTCAAGAAGCAGTTATCAATAATGCTTACGGAATTGCTCCAGGGAAATTAGGTGCTGATTTATTAACTGATAGCATTCAACACTTATCACAAACGTATCCTCATGTTGAACAAATTCCGAATGAAAAAGTCTTAAAAATCGAAGGTGAATTTGCTCCATTTATAGTAACAACGAATAAGAATATATATAAAACCAAAACTATCGTTGTAGCAATAGGTTCTGCCAATACTTTTGCAATTGAAGGCTTACTACGTTTTGTAGAACCACATCAAAAAGCGCTGGCCGAAAAACAAAGAATTCAACTAAAAAATAGAGATCATAAAGTCATCGAGGGTATTTATGTTTCTGGAACTCTGGCTGGATGTAGAAGTCAAGTAGCCATTGCTGCAGGAAGTGGTGCTGATGTAGCTACTGATATTCTTACTTTATGGAATAATGGTGTTCCAACCCAATCTCACGACAGCTTAAATAAGTAGGATTTTGACCCCTAAAAAAATTAATAAAATTATCCTAGATTTACCTATTCTATAAAAATTATTTTATTTATGTTTTCATTTCTATTAGGCATTTTAAGATTTATACTTTTTGTAATATATGTTTCTTTTTTTTCGGTACTATATTATCTCATTAGCCTTTTTTTTAGCAAAGAGAAAAACTCACGAAACGCAATACTATTGCGTGATTTTTTAATTCGAACAGCAAATCTATTATTAGGAATCCGAATAATTGTTTATGGAGAAAAGCCAACTGTTCAAGGATTGATAGTTGCTAATCATCGCTCTTATTTTGACCCAATAGCAATAATAAATAAAGTTCACGCTTTTCCTGTAGGAAAAAAAGAAGTCGAATCTTGGCCACTTATCGGATATCTTTGTAAAATATCAGGCGTTTTATTTGTCAAAAGAAGCTGTCAACAAAGCAGACAGGAAACTGCCGAGAGCATCTTAGAGATACTAAGCAAAGGATATTCTGTTATAAATTTTCCCGAAGGCACGACGCATACATTATCCACAACTACTGAATTTAAACAGGGTTCATTTGTAATGGCGACTAAAATAAAAGCTGCCGTTATTCCAGTAGCTATTGATTATAAAGAAAAAACGGATGCTTTTGTTGGAGACGATACCTTTGTGCCTCATTTTTTGAAATGTTTTGGAAAAAGGACCACCGAAATAAAAATGACTTTTTTTTCGCCATTATATTCTGATGATTCCGAATTTTTATTGGACACCTCTAAAGATTTAATCGACAAAGAGCTTCTTCGCTATCGAAAAGATTGGGATAACGAGAAGTAGTTTTATTATTTTATTTCATGATGATGGAGTTGATCATGGCATCCTGTTTCAATACGATTTCATAATATTTATCCTCATTAAATACTTGTCGAGCAAATTCTGCTGACAAAAATCGCTTTACCAATTTCTTATTCGTATCCAAATTAAAACTAGGCCAGATTTTATAATGAATTTTTGAAAAGAATTGAAAAAGAAATCTGTACCTCTAATTTTAGCTAAAAATTGTTCAAATGATAATCCTTTAAATGCATTTCGATTGCTGTCTAGTTGTTCAAAAACGAATTGACCTACTATTCCGGATTGCGATAAATAGGCGACATATTCTTTGTCGTGTTCCACTTCAATGGGAACAAAAACATCAGGAACAATACCGCCGCCACCATACACAATTTTACCTTTTGGGGTTTTATATTTTAAAGTCTTTGATATTTTTATACTGTCTTTATGAAACAATTCGCCATTCATAAAACGTGCATTTGATTCTTTGAAATAGGCTTCGTTTCCTTTTGAGTATGATTTTTGAATCGAACGTCCTGTGGGTGTATAATATCTAGCTACTGTTAATCGTACTGCAGAACCGTCTTCAAAATTCATTTCTCGCTGCACCAATCCTTTTCCAAAAGAACGACGACCCACAACAGTTCCTCGATCATTATCCTGAATGGCTCCGGCTAGAATTTCACTAGCCGAGGCACTATTTTCATTGATTAAAATAAATAAATCTCCAGTTTCGAAGTTTCCATTTTTAGTAGAAAATGTTTTTTCAATAATTCCTTTTTGGTTTTTTGTAAAAACAATTAGTTTTTTTTCTTCTAAAAATTCATCTGCAATGGCAATGGCTTGATCCATATAACCGCCGCCATTATCCCGAAGGTCAATAATAAGAGCTTTCGCTCCTTGTTTTTTCAATTTAGCTAAACCGTTTTCGAACTCTTTAAAAGTGGTTTCGGCAAATCGATTGATTTTTATATAACCGGTAGTTGGGTTTAAAAGTATTGCAACATCGACACTTTTTATAGGAATGACTCCTCGTTTTATTTTAATTTTAATGTTTTTGTGAACCGATTTTCGATAAACGGTGACTTCAATTTCTGAATCAACTTCCCCTTTTAATTTCGAAAATAAGCTGTCGGTTGGTAATTTAAGTCCAAATAATTTCGTCTTATCAGCATAAAGTATTCGATCTCCTGAAAGTATTCCCGCTTTTTCTGAAGGACCGTTTTCGATCGTTTTTATTATTGCAATCGAATCTCTATACATATAGAAATTGACACCAATGCCCACAAAATCTCCTTTCATGTTTTCGGCGATTTGAGTTTGTTGACTTGGTGGAATATAAACAGAATGTGGATCGAGTTGCCTCATTATTTTGTCGACAGTGAGATTTACAATTGAATCCGTATTTATTTTATCGACATATTCGTTATTTATAAAATCAATTAGTTTGTTGATTTTATTTTTTGAATTGTTCTTTGCAAAAAAATGATTTTGATTGGGAAAATTAAGCCAGCCTCCAAGAACTATTCCAAAGGCAATTGCAGCAAAAAGTAATATTGGAAAATACTTAGAATTAATTTTCATTTATTCTAAATCCTCTATTTGTTCTACCAAAACTCCAGCCTTAGCAAGAAAATCAACACCCGAAGTATCTTTATATCCCGATTGATAAACTACTCTTTTTATCCCAGACTGATGAATTAATTTACTACATTCTTTGCAAGGAGAAAGAGTTATGTATAATGTAGCTCCTTCACAAGTTTGTGTAGATCTAGCTACTTTGAGAATCGCATTCGCTTCAGCGTGAAGCACATACCAATTTGTTAATCCTTCATCATCTTCGCAACAGTTTTCAAAACCAGAAGGAGTACCATTATAACCATCGGAAATTATCATTCGGTCGCGAACAATTATTGCTCCTACTTGTTTGCGTTTACAATACGACAAAAGGCTCCATTCTTTGGCGATTCTTAGATAGGCTTTATCGTATTTATTCAATTTTTTCTTATCCATATTTATAGTTAACTATTCCAGATGTCACTTTTAATAATCATTGGCAAAACAACGCCAATTACAAAAGAAGACAATACTAATATCCAATCCCGTTTTGAAAACCGGAAAAATGTTTGCACAATATACGAAAGTATCAAAACAATAAAAACAACTACTATTTGTGAAGTTTCTATACCTAGTGAGAACTCTAGTATGGGAATTAATTTAGATTGAGGTGAACCTACGAGTAAAAGCTTAAAATTAGTTGCAAAACTCAAACCATCAATAATTCCAAAAAACAAAGTAATAAAAAGAATACTATTTATGCTTGCATTCTTTATAGATTTTCCAATGGTAAAAAGATTAAAAACAGCTACAATTAGAATGGTTATTGGAATTAATAAATCGGTCAAATTGCCTTTTATAATTACTACTCCAAAAACAGACAATACGATAGCAATGGCGTGACAAAGAGTAAAAATAGCAGTTAAAAGCATTACCTTTTTCCAATCCTTAAATGAATATGGCGCAGCGAGCGCAATTAAAAACAGTATCGGATTGTACTCAAATAAATCTAGAATGTGCCTTAACCCTTTTTCAAAAAAAATCCAAAATTCAGACATAATAAATAGCTTTAAAGATTAGGGGTTGTCAAACATACAATTTATTTTGAAAATAGATCCAAACGAATTTGTTAAAAGGTATTCAAATCGAAATTAAAATGTAAATATATCTCTTGCGATAATAGATTTAATAGTATGCATAGCAACTTTATCTTCGAGATGCAAAGTAAAAATTGGTAATTTGCAGAAAGAAAAAGTTGAATAAGATAAACATAAAAAAAGCTTCAACAATCGTCGAAGCTCTCTTAGAATTATAGGAATAAATTATTTAGTATTTATTCAATTTTGATTCAAGCATAAATTCTTCAGCTTTTTCTACCATAGTTGTACTACCGCAGAAAAAAGGTGCTCTTTCATGTAATTCTTTAGGTTGAATTTCCATGATTCTATTGAATCCATCTGATGCTTTTCCTCCCGCTTGTTCCACAATAAATGCTACTGGATTGCATTCATAAAGTAATCGCAATTTTCCATTTGGTGCTTTGCTACTAGTTGGATAAATATAAATACCTCCTTTAATCATGTTCCTATGAATATCCGAAACTAAACTTCCAATATAACGAGAAGTATACGGCCTTTCATCTTCCTCAAGCTGACAATATTTTAAATAATTTTTGACTCCTTGCGGAAAATGAACATAATTTCCTTCGTTTATAGAGTAAATATTTCCGTTTTTTGGAAATTCCATTTTTGGATGCGACAAATAAAAGGTGCCAATCGCAGGGTTCAAAGTAAATCCGTTTACTCCACAACCAGTTGTATAAACAAGCATTGTCGAAGTGCCATAAATTACATAGCCCGCCGCAACTTGATTAATTCCAGGTTGCAAAAAATCTTCGATAGTCACGGGTGTTCCAATTGGGGTGATTCGTCTATAAACTGAAAAAATAGTCCCCAACGAAACATTCACATCAATGTTTGACGAACCATCAAGCGGATCCATTAAAACCACATATTTATTATTATGACTATTATCAGATCCTTGAACCGTAATAAAATCATCATTTTCTTCAGAAGCAATTCCGCATACAATCTCACGATTTATAAGCGTTTGAATAAAAATTTCATTAGCATAAACGTCCAATTTTTGTTGATCTTCGCCTTGAATGTTTTGAGAGCCAACTGCACCAATAATATCGACTAAACCCGCTTTATTCACTTTATAGTTGACCACTTTGGCTGCTAAGCGAATCGAATTGATGATCCGAGATAATTCTCCGGAGGAATATTGAAAAGCGTTTTGATTTTCGATGATAAATTCCCCTAATGTTTTGTTGCGTTCTTCCATTACTATATCGTTGTAGTTTTTTTGAAGTCACAAATGTCGCCTTTTTTGTGAAAAGAAATTGAATACTATTTAATTACTTTTGCAGTATTGTATATTTGCTTTTTTAACACCTATTTTATTTGTTATTTAAAAAAAATAACATGAAAAATAATTAAATTCTAAAACAATGATTATTAGAAAAGGGAATCCCGAAGACATGAAAGCGGTTTTAGGACTTATTCAAGAATTGGCAGTTTTTGAAAATGAACCAGATGCTGTACTTGTAACCGAGGAAGATTTGATTCGAGATGGTTTTGGATCCGTTCCATTATTTAATGTTTTTGTCGCCGAAATCAAGAATGACTCAAACAATAGCGGACAAGCAAAGCAGATTGTTGGAATCGCATTGTATTATTATCGCTATTCTACTTGGAAAGGAAAAACAATTCATTTAGAAGATTTGGTAGTAAAAGAATCTATGCGTGGAACCGGTGTTGGTTATGCCTTATATTCTGAAATTATAAAACAAGCCCAAAAAGATAAGGTTCGAAGAATAGATTGGAACGTTCTAGACTGGAATACAAATGCAATCAATTTCTATGAAAATTCAGGGGCAAAAGTCTTTGACGAATGGAGAGTGGCACAAATGGACGAAGCTGCAATAAACTATTTCGTCGAAAATAAATTAAAATAAAAATCCTCTCCCCATCCCTCTCCAAAGGAGAGGGATTTGAAACAGGAAAAAATAGGCGGTCACGCCAAAATATAATAGAAAATAATAATAAACAAACTGTTTTCAAATTTCAACTCTGAAATCTGAAACCTGAAATCTGATTAAAATGAGAGTATTCAAATTTGGTGGCGCTTCCGTTAAAGACGCCGAAGGAATAAAAAACGTTTATAGCGTTTTGCAAACAGCAGGTTACGAAGATGTTTTATTAGTGGTCTCTGCAATGGGAAAAACTACAAATGCACTTGAAGTAGTCATAAAGAACTATTTTGATACATCGCCAGAATTAAATTCATCTGTTCAAGAAGTTAAAAAATACCATAATCAAATTTTATTGGATTTATTTGAAAATGAAAAACACGAGGTTTTTGCTGCTGTAAATTCTCAGTTTTCTGATTTAGAATATTTCTTAGCACATAATAAATCACCTAATTACAATTTTGTATACGACCAAATCGTGAGTTATGGTGAATTGATATCGACTACAGTTTTGAGTCATTTCATGACTTTTATGGGAATTAAAACTCAGTGGCTCGACGTGAGAAACTATATAAAAACCAATTCGAATTACAGAGATGCAGAAGTAGATTGGGATTTAACCCAAAAAAATATCTCGAAAAACGTAAAACAAAATTCATTAAATATTACACAAGGATTCTTAGGTTCTGATGAGAATAATTTCACTACCACATTAGGTCGAGAAGGTTCGGATTATACTGCTGCGATTTTTGCTTATTGCCTAAATGCCGAAAGTGTAACCATCTGGAAAGATGTTCCAGGAGTTATGAATGCCGATCCGAGATATTTTGAAAACGCAAGTTTACTGAACCAAATTTCGTATCGTGAAGCCATAGAATTAGCTTTTTATGGCGCTACAGTTATTCACCCAAAAACACTTCAACCTTTACAAAAAAAGGAAATTCCTTTGTATGTTAAATCGTTTATCAATCCAACATTACCTGGAACAAGTGTAGCAAAAGGTGCTGATTTAGAACCCTATATGCCTTGTTTTATTGTCAAAAGAAACCAGCTTTTAATATCGCTTTCTTCAATAGATTTCTCTTTTATCATGGAAGAAAACATTAGCGAAATTTTTGCATTGTTTCACCAATTCAAATTAAAGGTAAACTTAATCCAGAATTCAGCGATTAGTTTCTCCGTTTGTGTAGAAGATAAATTTGACAATTTCAAGGACCTAAATGCTATTTTGTCTAAGAAATTCAAAGTCGATTTTACTGAAAATGTAACGTTATATACCATTCGCCATTTCGATGAAAAAGCTGCAAATACTGTTGAGGAAAACAAAACAGTAATCCTAAAACAAGTGAGCCGCGAAACGATGCAAATCATAACAAAGGAAAGTTAGAATAATACTTCCGAAAATAAATTAACCGCAGATTCGCAGATATTAAAATTTGTGAATCTGCGGTTTTTTTGCAATATAATTTCCCAATTATAAATACTACTTTTGATACTTTCGAGTTAAAGTATTTATGTTAAAAAGAATTATAATTTTGATGGTACTTATATTATTTTCTAAGCTTCAGGCTCAAGAGACTAATTCACTATTCAAAAACACGAAAATCCGCATTAATCAAGATACTATTCACCTTGAAAACTCAAGTATAAACTCAAGATTTTTTAAAGTCCTGGATGCAAATGATCAACAAATTGATACTGTTTTCTACAAAATTGACTTTCAAAAAGGCACCCTAATTTTAAAAGATAATTTTCCTATCAAGTCAGACTCAATAAAAGTAAATTACCTAAAACTGCCCGAAATATTAACCAAAGAATACCATATATATGACCCAAGTAGGGTGGTGAGTAACGAAGTAAATTCAGAGAAATTATATAAAATCGAGGAAGATTTACAGAAAAAAGGGGTCCCTTTTGACGGCTTAAATACCTCCGGAAGTATCACTCGAGGTGTGACTGTGGGAAACAATCAAAATACAGTTTTAAACTCAAATTTAGATTTACAAATTACGGGAAAACTATCTGATAAAGTGAGTTTACGCGCTTCCTTACAAGATAGTAATATTCCGCTTCAGGACGGAGGTTATTCCCAAAAACTAGATCAATTTGACAATGTTTTTATGGAAGTTTTCGGCGATAAATGGAATATTCGAGGAGGAGATGTTTTCCTAGAAAATCACAAAACCCAATTCTTAAATTTCAATAAAAAAGTACAGGGAATAGCGGCCAGTTTTGACTTTGGAACAGAAAAAAATAAAAGTAATATTTTTGCATCGGCAGCATTGGTCAAAGGTCAATATGCAAAAAGTAATTTTATAGGGCAGGAAGGAAATCAAGGTCCTTATAAATTAAAAGGACAAAATGGCGAATTATACGTATTAGTAATTTCGGGTTCGGAGCGCGTTTATGTTAACGGAATGCTTTTGAAACGGGGCGAAAACAATGATTACACCATAGATTATAATGCCGGAGAAATAGTATTTACTCCGCTTTTTACAATTACTTCCGAAATGCGAATCAGTATCGAATATCAATATACCGATAGGAATTACACTCGTTTTGTATCCTATACAGGTGCCACTCACGAAACTGAAAAATGGAGTTTTGGAGGCTATTTATATTCAGAAAGCGATTTGAAAAATCAACCGCTTCAACAAAGTCTTTCTAATGAACAAGCACAAATTTTGGCGAAAGCAGGAAATAATACTGACTTGATGACATCATCATCCGCTTTTGAAGATTCGTATTTGGACAATACGGTTTTATATAAAAAAGTACTATTAAATGGCATTGAAGTTTTCGAATATTCTAATAATCCAAAAGACATATTGTACAATGTAAGATTTAGTATGGTTGGAAATAATAAGGGCAACTATTCGCTATCAAATGCTATGGCTATTAGTCGTGTCTATGAATATGTTGCTCCAATAAGTGGCATTTTACAGGGAAATTATGAACCAATTGTTCAATTAATTCCTCCGACAAAGATTCAGGTAGCAACATTTCTTGGAAAATATAAACCAACAGAAAAAACTGCTTTAGATTTTGAATTAGGAATAAGCAATAATGACAAAAACTTATTTTCATCAATCGATGACGGAAATAATCAGGGTGTTGCAGGAAAAATAAACGCTAAACAAAGATTATTTTCAGGAAAGTGGAACTTAGATTCATATGCTAATTATCAGTTTGTTCAGAAAAATTTTAGCTCGGTAGAACGTATTTATAACATTGAATTTAATCGGGATTGGAATCTTGGTGTTCTTACAACGGGTAATCAAAGTTATTTGGTATCAGGATTCAATTTTTCATTACCAAAAAAAGGAGTATTGAATTATCAATTTGAAAAACTAGATTTTTCCAATAGCTTTTCGGGAAATCGTCATGTGATAAACGGAGTTTATAAATTGAAAAATTGGAGCATTAAGAATCAAGGGAGTTTTTTAAACAGCGATGCAATTGTTTCGACTTCAAAATTTTTAAGAAATCAATCCCAATTGCGATTTCATTTTGATAAAAATTGGATTGGAAGCAGTTTCAATTTTGAGGATAACCAAGAATATAGTAAAACTAAAAATCAGTTGTCGGCTTTAAGCCAACGATTTACAGAATATGGATTTTATACCGGGCGAGGCGATAGCACGAAAGTATTCATGGAAATAGGGTATTTAAAAAGAACTAATGACAGCTTACAAAACGGTTTTCTACAACGAAAAAACAATTCACAAACCATTCAATTAAAATCGAAATTAATACAAAATAAAAATAGTGATTTGTCAGTATTTATAAATTATCGGGTTTTAAAATTTGTAGAACCCACAAAAAAAAAATGAATCCTCATTAAATTCTAGAATGCTTTACAATGATCGTTTTTTTAATCAATTAATACAATCGACGACCGTTCTAGAAACAAATTCTGGTTCTATTCCTCAACAAGAATTTACTTATATAGAAGTACCTGTGGGACAAGGGATTTACACCTGGATAGATTACAACAGCAATGGAATTAAGGAATTACAAGAGTTCGAAATTGCCCCATTTCCGGATCAAGCAAAATATATTCGAATGTATTTACCCAACCGAATTTATATAAAAACACGGCAAAACAAATTTTCCCAATCGGTTACACTAAATCCAACCCAATGGCAAAACAAAGATGATTTCAGAAAAATAATATCTCATTTTTATAACCAAACTTCCTTTTTAATTGACCGGAAAATAAGGAGCGAAGGGGATAATTTCGATATAAATCCATTTAGCAATTCTAATTTAAATGCTTTGGGTCTAAATTCTAGCTTCAGGAATAGTTTGTATTACAATCGAGGGATACAAAATCTTTCTATTACCTATTCCTATATTCAAAATCAGACAAAAAGCCTGCTTTCGATTGGATCGCAAGAAGCCAAAAACAAAACACATCAGTTACAATTTTCGCATTTGTATAATAAGAGTTGGCTCTTTAGCGTACTACTCAACACCATAAATACAGCTACAAAATCAGAAAATTATCCAGATAAAAATTATGAAATTACGGGGTATAATTTTGCTCCAAAAATAAGTTATTTGTTTTCAAAAAGTAAAAGTTTAGAAGTTTTTTATGATTTACAAAATAAAGAAAATCAATTAGGAATCCAAGAAAAATTAGTACAAAACCGTTTTGGTGCTGCCTTAACATTTTCAGGGAAAAACAAATTGACCATGAACGGGGAAATTTCTTTTTATCAAAATAAATTTAAAGGCAGTGCTTTTTCATCAGTAGGATTTCAGATGCTTGAAGGCTTACAATCAGGTCAAAACCTAACATGGAAATTACTATTACAAAAAAATATTACTCAATTTTTAGACATAAACTTGAATTATCAAGGAAGAAAAAGTGAATTAAGCTCTATGATTCATACTGGGAATATTCAATTAAGAGCCTATTTTTAATTTTTTTAAAACTATTCTTATTAAAAATAGTTTTTTGAAAGAAAAATCTTTACTTTTAATGTCTAATCTAAAAGGAAATATCATGAAAAAATTAGTATTACTATGCCTAGCTTTTGCGTTTTCAAACAGTTTCTATGCCCAAGAAACAGCCCTAAAAGAAAAAGTTACTAAAACTAAAGTTGAAAAAATAGCAAAGGTAAAAGCTACGACAACTGACACAGAAAAAGAAGCAAAAAAACAAGCTTCCAATGAAAAAAGAAAGGCTACTATTACCGCCAAAAAAGAAGCCGCTAATGCAACATCAAAAATAGAAACTGCAAAAACTAATACTTTAGATGCAGAGAAAGATGCTAAGAAACTAACTTCAATCGAAAAAAGAAAAGCTACTATTGCTGCCAAAAAAGAAGCAGTTTTAAATGCAAGTAACACTAGAACATCAGCAATAAAAGAGGCAAAAAAAACTACAAAAAATGAAGCTGCAAAAATGAATGAATCCACTGAAAAAACACCAAAAAATGCCGACAAAATTACAGGTGAATACAACGGGAAAAAAGTGTTAACAGGTCCTAAAGGAGGAAAATATTACATTAATTCTAACGGAAATAAAACATACATCAAAGAATAACAAAAAATATTCATTACTTAGAAAAGCTGCACAAATATGATTTGTGCAGCTTTTTATTAATATTACTTAATGTTTTGGTAATATTTTAGAAATATTAAAACAGCAACTTATCTTTAATTTTGTGATTTGAAATGGGTACATAAAATGAATATATATTCTAATAATAAAACAATATTAATTGCTCCTTTAAATTGGGGATTAGGTCATGCAACACGTTGTATTCCTATTATAAAAGCATTGCAAGAAAATAATTATATCCCTATAATTGCTTCAGATGGAATTGCTCTTGAACTATTGCGAAAAGAATTCCCTTATGTAAAAACACTTAAATTACCCTCTTACCAAATTGAATACGCTAAGAATAGCAAAAATTTTAAATGGAAGTTACTAAAGAACTTACCCAACATGATTGAGGCAATATGGAAGGAGAAAAAAAAGGTAAAAAGGTGGATTAAAAAATATGATATCGACGGTATTATTTCAGATAATCGATTGGGGGTGTTTAGCAAAAAAGTGCCTTCAATATTCATTACTCACCAATTGAATGTAATGACTGGAAATACAACATGGCTTACGAGTAAATTGCATCAGAATATCATAAAAAAATTTGATGAATGTTGGGTACCCGATTTTGGAGATTCACCAAATTTAACAGGCAAATTAGGTCATATAAAAAACGCCGATTTATTGCTAAGATACATTGGACCATTGAGTCGAATGAAAAAGAAAATAATGCCAATACAGTTCGATTTAATGATCATTCTCTCTGGACCAGAACCTCAACGTGGATTGTTAGAGAAAAAATTAAAAGCAGAAATAGTTCGGTATAAAGGAACCGTTATTTTTATTAAAGGTATCATAGAAAACGAGCAGATTAAGGAACAAATAGGAAATGTTACTTACTATAATTTTATGAATACTCGTCAACTCGAACAAACTTTTAATGAAAGTGAAATTGTACTTTGTCGCTCGGGTTATACTACTATAATGGACTTGGCAAAATTGGATAAAAAAGCTTTTTTTATTCCAACACCCGGTCAATATGAACAAGAATATTTAGCCGAAAAACTAAAGAAAGAAGGTTTAGTTCCTTATGCCAAACAAGATGATTTTAAAATAGAAAATCTACTCGAAATTGAAAATTACAAAGGATTACCTCACTTTGATATTCAAAATGATTGGTTTTCTATGTTTGATGTATTTGAAGAAATCAATGGATTAGTATACATATAAAAATAAAAAAAGTAGTATTGTTAAACCCAAATCCGACTATTATCAGTTCGATTTGGGTTTTTATTTTTTATAAAACAGTTAATCAGATACTAAAATAAATTACTCCTTATTTGGAATTAAAAAAAATATAAATACATACAATTTAAAAACTAAGCGCTTCATTAATATTCTTTTTAGAACACAATTTTTTAAGAATAAACAAAAAAAATAATTTCAGTTCTTTTTTTTCTTTTAATAATTCATTAAATCACTGATAATATGTGTTTTATAAATAATATGTTATAAAACTGTTTAGGTAAAACTTAACATTGGCAGATGGATTAATTACGTACATTTGTTAATAATAATTCAACAATTAATTTACATTAAATTAACATTAAAATATAAATCAATAAATAATAAAATATATGGACGAAAAACAAGAAGAAATGTTAAACCCCGAAACAGAAGTAGAAACGACTGAAACTGTAGAGGCTGTAAAATCACCAAGGACTAGAACAAACAGAACAAATACTGTTGAAACCTCAACTAATGAAGAATCCCCATTAGTTGAAATTTCAGAAGAAATTGATAATGAAATTCAAGTTGAATCAGAAAATGAAGTAGATGAAATTGAAGAAACAGAAATTGAAGTGGATGAAAATAAAAATAAAAAAAT
>CANCPC010000003.1 GCA_947379965.1 Flavobacteriaceae bacterium
GCCACTTCCATAGCGCCCAAAATAGTCAAATCGACGTGTTGCCCGCGAATCATCCCGAAACTCATTGCCGAGTCAAAAAAACTAGCTCCCGGCAAGGTGGTTATGGTTTGTTTTCCGGCATTAATCACGTCTGGATCTTCCTCCCCTTCATAAGGAAAAGGTCCCATTCCCAGAACGCCGTTCTCGCTTTGAAACTCTACATCAATTCCTTTGGGGATATAATTGGCCACAAGCGTTGGAATACCAATTCCCAGGTTTACATAATAATTATTTTGAACTTCTTGTGATATTCGTTTTGCGATTTGATTTTTATCTATAGCCATGTCTATGCTCTTTTACGAGTGGTAAGTTGCTCAATCCTCTTTTCGTATTTTTCGCCTTGAAAGATTCTTTGAACAAAAATTCCGGGAGTATGAATTTGGTTAGGGTCTAGTGTTCCCGCGGGTACCAATTCTTCTACTTCGGCTATGGTGATTTTTGCGGCACCGGCCATACACGGGTTCAAATTTCGGGCTGTTCCTTTGAAAATGAGGTTTCCTGCGGTGTCGCCTTTCCAAGCTTTTACAATGGCAAAATCAGCTTTGAAAGCGAGTTCCATTACATGCATTTTTCCGTTGAACTCTCTAGTTTCTTTGCCAATGGCGACTTCGGTTCCAAAACCGGCAGGTGTAAAAAAAGCGGGTATGCCAGTTTGTGCTGCGCGACAACGTTCTGCTAAAGTTCCTTGGGGAAGGAGTTCTACTTCGAGTTCGCCCGAAAGCATTTGGCGTTCGAATTCATCGTTTTCTCCCACATAGGAAGAAATCATTTTTTTGATTTGTTTTTTGTGTAAAAGTAATCCAAGTCCAAAATCATCGACGCCGGCATTGTTAGAAATACAGGTGAGATTGTTGGTTTCTTTTTTTACGAGTTCGGCGATTGAGTTTTCGGGAATGCCACACAATCCGAAACCACCGAGCATGATGGTCATTCCGTTTTCGATTCCTTGGAGTGCTTCTTGTACGCTGCTAACTTTTTTGTTAATCATAACCTGATTTTTTAGCCCAGATGGCAGCGATATCCCACGCTTTTGGGCGTGGATTTAGCGTACAGCTGGAAATAGCTCCTAAATTATATCAATTTAATTACAAAATATTGCGTCTTTCCTGGCACTGACTTTACAATTGGAATTCGTCTGTATCTTGTTGAATATCGGTGCTATCTTTCACTTTTCGGGCAGAATAGCAGTCTACTTTTATTGAAAGATTTGGTGGTCTGTCAAAATCTGATTTAGAGACTTTAAGGTTTTGATCGGCATAACAAAGTTTCATAAAATACGCCCAAACAGGCAATGCAGCGGTAGCACCTTGACCATAAGTTATACTTTTGAAATGAGCCGAACGGTCTTCGCAGCCTACCCAAACACCGGTTACAAGATTGGGAACCATTCCCATAAACCATCCATCAGATTGGTTTTGAGTGGTTCCGGTTTTACCTGCAATTGGGTTTGTAAATGCATACGGATAGCCTGTCCAGCGATTGTCTCCGCTACCACCACCAGTTGTTCTTAATCTTGCCCCAGAACCGCCTTCGGTTACGCCTTCGAGTAATTTGATAACTGCAAAGGCAACGTCTTTATTTAATACATCGTGTGATTCAGGAATGGGTTCGTAGATTACAACACCACTTTTGTCTTCTATTCGAGTTATAAATTGCGGTTTTATGTAAACACCTTCATTAGCAAAAGTGCTATAAGCGGCCACCATATCCTCAACGGTAACATCAACAGCGCCAAGAGCAATGGAGGGTTGAACAGGAATATCGGATTTCACTCCCAGTTTATGAGCCAATTCAACTACGGCCTCAGGTCCTACTTTGTCAATTAATTTAGCAGATATTATGTTGATTGAATTTGCCAATCCTTGTTTTAAAGTTACCATTCCACGGTATTTATTATCAGAATTTCTTGGTTCCCAATCTTCGGTTACATGATGACGACCTTTGCGAATCATGAATGGGCCATCTACGATAGTATCACAAGGTGACATTCCTAATTGTTCGATAGCTGAGGCATAAACAAAAGGTTTGAAAGTAGAACCTACTTGTCTGGCACCTTGGCCTACGTGATCATACTGAAAATATTTGTAGTTGATACCGCCCACCCAAGCTTTTATTCCACCGGTTTGAGGATCCATTGCCATTAATCCAGATTGCAAGAAATGTTTGTAATAACGGATTGAATCTAATGGTGTCATGATAGTATCTCTCTCTCCTTTCCAGGTGAAAACTGTCATTTTAGTTTTTACATTAAACGTTTTTATAATCTCTTCGTCGCTTTTTTCTTGTTCTTTCAGAATCGCCCATCTGCTAGATGATTTCATAGCCAAATTTAAAATTCGTTGTGTTTCAGTATCTGAAATATTTACGAAAGGTGCGTTTTTATTGGTTTTTGATTGATTAAAAAACTCTTGTTGAAGATTAGCCATGTGTTTAGAAACTGCTTCTTCGGCATGCAATTGCATTCTAGAATCAATTGTAGTGTAAATTTTTAGTCCATCTTTATAGACATTATAATCCGATCCGTCCGGTTTTTTGTTTTCTTCAACCCATTTTTTCATATAGTCACGCAAATATTCTCTGAAATAAGTGGCTGTCCCTTCGCGGTGACTTTCTAATTTGAAATGTAATGTGATAGGCTCACTTTGAAATTTCTCTTTTTGAGAAGTTGTAATAATATTGTTTTTGGCCATTTGTGCAAGAACCACATTTCTACGATTTTTAGCAGCTACTGGATGTTTAAGAGGATTGAATTTGGATGAATTATTAAACATTCCAACTAACATTGCAGATTCATTTACAGTTAAATCTTTTGGTAATTTCGAAAAATAGGTCTTTGCGGCTGAACTTACACCTACTGAATAATTTCCAAAATCATATACATTGCAATACATGGCAAGAATTTCGCTTTTGGTATATTGTCTTTCTAATCGAATAGCAATAATCCATTCTTTGATTTTTTGTACGATTCGAAAAGGCAAAAACTTAGATCCTTCACCATGAAATAATTGTTTGGCTAATTGTTGTGTCAATGTACTTGCACCCCCACTTCTTCCTAAACTAGCAAAGGCTCTTAAAGTTCCTCGGCCATCAATTCCGGAATGTTCATAAAAACGTTCGTCTTCAGTGGCTACAAGGGCTTGAACGAAGTTTTGAGGTAAATCAGAATATTTTAATTGTGATCTGTTTTGTTCGAAATATTTACCCAAAATGGCGCCGTCTGAAGCTATAATCTCGGTTGCTAAATTGGAGTCTGGATTCTCTAAGTCAACAAAAGATGGCATAGATCCAAAAATACCCCAAGAGGCAAATAAAAAAAATATAAAAACTCCTCCCAAAGTATAAAAGAAAACTTTCCAAAACTTATTTTTATAATAAGTAATGTCTTTTTCGATGATTTTTGATTTATTATTGTTTTTTTGAGCAGCCATAGTACTATATTATTCTGTTTTTTCTATTCTAAATCCAACTTCTGTAATTCCTTCTAAAGTTTTAACACCGGGTATTTTTCCGTTTTCTCTAACCGCATGCTTGATGTGAATTTTAGTAATTCCTTGCAATTTTATTTTTTCTTTGTAAAACAACTTACTTTCTTTTATATCCGAAAAGCCATCGCCAAGAAGGCTTCCGTCAGGGTTTGCCATTTGATATTCGAGTGTATCCACTTTTACTAAACCATTTGGTTTTTCCATAGAGACAATTAAAAACAAATTGTTAAACGGATAATTGTTGTTGTCTCTCAAATTTACAAATAAATTATATTGCTTTGTAGAATCTAATGGAGGTAAATTGAAAGTTACAATACTGTCTTTGTTCCAAGCACTTCCAACGGATTTGTATTCGTCAAAGACTCTTTTTTTATCACAAGAAAAAAAGAGAATTACCAACAAAATTAATACTACACTATTCTTTATTCTCATTTTTAGTAATAATTATTGGTTTTCTTGCTACCGTTGCTTTGTCGTTTTCAACATTAGGTTTAGCGTTATTATTGTGTCTATTATTATTAGGTCTGTTATTATTCGGCCTATTATTGTTATTTTGGTTGGAGTTAGAATTGGTTGGTTTTGATGCATTGTTATTGGCAACAATTAGATTATCTCCCCCTGATTTTCGTTTTTTATTTGGTTTTTTCTTTCTTTTAGGTTGATCAAAACGGGTTAAACTTTCTTGACCCATTGCGTTGTTAAAGTGTTTTTCAGGTTCTTGAACTACTTCAATTGCAAAATCTTCGAGCGCTGCCACTTTATTTTTTAGTTTGTTCTCTGCAATTATTTCGTTGACGTGTTCTATTTTCAGCATGTGCCAATTAGCAAAATCATTGGTGTAAGCAAACCACATCAACCCTTTGAAAATGTCTTGTTTCTGGCAAATAGCATCTCCTTTTTCGGTTACTAATTTAGTATCAAAACTTGGAAATCCCTTTAAGGCGTCCATATAAGTATCAAGTTCATAGTTCAAACAGCATTTCAATTTTCCACATTGTCCTGCGAGCTTTTGAGGATTTAAGGACAATTGTTGGTAACGCGCTGCAGAGGTATTTACACTTCTAAAATCGGTTAACCAAGTTGAACAACACAATTCCCTTCCACAAGAACCTATTCCGCCTAAACGGGCTGCTTCTTGGCGAAGTCCAACTTGTTTCATTTCGACTCTAGTACTGAATTCCTTAGCAAAATCTTTGATTAAAAGTCTAAAATCGACTCTATCATTCGCGGTATAATAAAATGTAGCTTTCGAACCATCCCCTTGAAATTCGATGTCAGAAATTTTCATTTCCAGCTTTTGAGCAATCGCTAATTCACGTGCTCGAACTTTCATAGGTTCCTCTTTATCGCGAGCTACAGACCAAATGTCGATATCTTTTTGAGACGCTTTTCGGTACACTTTCGCAACCTCGGCACTGGTAGGATTAACTCCTTTTTTCTTCATTTGGATTCGAACTAACTCGCCGGTAAGTGTCACTATTCCTATGTCGTGACCTGGCGAAGCTTCGGTCGCAACAATGTCGCCAATGCTTAAAGTTAGTTTTTCGGTATTGCGATAAAATTCTTTTCTTCCATTTTTAAAACGGATTTCAACACAGTCAAAAGCCGCTTCACCATTGGGTAAACTCATATTGGAGAGCCAATCGAAAACCGTTAATTTGTTGCAGCTATCGGTGCCGCAAGTCCCATTATTTTTACAACCCTTTGGCGCACCGCCATCGGAAGTTGAACAACTTGTACATGCCATAATTTTATATGTAGTATTGCGATATACGCAATTTAAGTTCTTAAAACGTTTAATCTGTAAAGGTAGTATTTTTTAGTTTTAAGTTACAAGGGTTAAAAAGCACAAAAAATCATAAAAATTTATTAAAAAAACCCATCGCATTTAAAGGTGTGACGGGTTGATTTATAAGTAGAATTCGATAAAAGCCTATGTTTCTTTAACAGAAATTATCTTTACCGGACAAGCTTTCGCAGCCAATTCACATTTTTCGACAATAGTGTGATCGTAAGATTTCAAAGTAAAAAAACCTTTGGCATTTACACTTTTGATCAAAACCGATTTTCCGTCTTTCTTCGACATTTGAAATTGAACTGGCGCCATTTCTACACAATAATTGCAGCCAATGCACTTGTCGCGTTGTAAAGTTACAATGACCATTAGGCTTCTACGATTTTATATAATTTGTCCGACATTCGAATTCTAAAGGGCAGTTTAAAGGTGCAATTATCCGCTTTTGTAGCTTTGTCTGCAATCACATCGTTCACATACATTTCTTCGATAATCATTTCTTGCGCTCCTGTATTTGGACCGGTAACCAAAATCTTGTCGCCTACTTTTATATCATAAGCTTCGATTTTGAATTCTCCCACATTGGCTTTCGGAAAATAATGCGTGGCTTTCCCCACATATACTTTTTTCTGTGTTGCCATCGATCCCGAAACATCGCTCCATTCGCCTAATTCTTGTCCGAGATAATATCCTGACCAAAATCCGCGATTGTAAACCGTGCTCAAAGCTTCGGTCCAAACCACGACTTTCTCTTGGGAATAAGAACCTTCATAATAACTATCAATCGCATCACGGTAGGTTTTTATTACCGTGGCCACATATTCTGGAGCACGACCGCGACCTTCGATTTTTAATACTTTAATACCTGAATCGATTACTTGATCTAGAAAATCGATGGTGCATAAATCCTTTGGCGACAATAGATATTCATTTTCAACTTCGATTTCGAAACCCGTTTCTTGATCGGTTAGTGTATATTTCTTGCGGCAATTTTGCTTGCAAGCACCACGATTTGCCGACGAATTATCCGAATGTAAACTCAAATAACATTTTCCTGAAACCGCCATGCATAAAGCACCGTGACCAAAAATTTCTATTTCTACCAAATTTCCGTTGGGTCCTTTGATTTGTTCTTTTTCGATTTGTTCCGTGATTTTTTTCACTTGGCGCAAACTCAATTCGCGACTCAAAACCATCGTATCGGCAAAAAGGCTATAGAATTTTACGGTTTCGGCATTGGTAACATTCAATTGGGTCGAAATATGAACTTCCATTCCAATTCCTCTCGCCATTCCAATCACAGCTTGATCTGAAGCAATTACTGCCGTGATATTGGCTTCTTTGGCTTTGGCCAATAATGTCTTTACAACCGATAAATCGTGGTCATAAATGATGGTATTCAATGTCAAATAGGTTCTAATTTTTTTGGCTTCGCAACGACGGGCAATTTCTTGTAAATCATCCATGGTGAAATTTACAGTCGCACGCGCACGCATATTGAGTTGTTCTACTCCAAAATAAACCGAATCGGCTCCGTTATCAATTGCAGCTTGCAGCGATTCGAAGTTTCCAGCCGGAGCCATTAATTCTATTTTATGGTTTGTTGTCATTTTTTTATTTCTTTGTTCCAACGGTTGAAACTGTTGTTTTTTTTCGCTTTACATTCCAACGGTTGAAACCGTTGGTTATGGGTTTTGAGTTCTCCTAATTTCCGGTATAACTGCATCGCCCACGGTTTCAACCGTGGGGGAAGAAAATAGAGCTTTTCTTTCTTTTTCTGTTCCAACGGTTGAAACCGTTGGCTATGGGTTTTGAGTATTACTGCATCGCCCACGGTTTCAACCGTGGGAAACGGATACGGATATAATTATCAATCATTAGAATTATTCAATCCATGTAATTTTATAAATTCATCAAATTCATCCTGGCCATTTTTCTTTAAATGATGTTGTTTCTGATTTTTAATATAATTATAAACAACATCTAATTGAGATTCACTGACGGAATAAGCGGCAAAACCAGTTTGCCAAGCAAATTTTTCGAGAATCAGGTTTTCACCATTTATAGAATGAGACGAACTTCCTTTGACTTGTTTCATAACATCGGCAATTGATTTTTGCGGATTTAATAGAAATAAAGCGTGAACATGGTCGGGCATCCCATTAATAATTCTAACCGGACAACTAAGTTCTATTAATTCCTCTCGAATATAATTATAAACTTGTTTTTCAATTGAATAATCAATTAATTCTTGACGATTTTTGGTAGCCCAAATAGCATGAATCCATAATTTATTAAATGAATGTGGCATGATTATTTGCTTTAAAATTGCTACTAATTTACAATTTTATACAATTTATCCGACAATCGAATTCTAAAGGTTAATTTGAAAGTGACATTATCTCCTGAAACCGCTTTTGTTGAAGCTACTTCATTGACAAACATTTCGTCAATTATCATTTGTTGTTCTCCGGTTGTAGAACCTTTGATTAAGATTTTATCTCCAACTTTTAGTTCGTCATCTTCAATGAAAAACTGCCCAATAGTTGCTTTTGGATAGAAATGAATTGCTTTTCCAAGATATGTTTTTTTGATTTTTGGTTCTTTCTTTGCGAGGGGAGAAGCAACCTTCTCTTTCATATCATCGGCAATGAAAATACTATGAGTTTCGGAATTATTCTTGAAAGTTAAAACATCCGATTTTCCCTTTTTGAAGATCTTATTTCCGTTTATTACTCCGCGTCGAACGGTTTTTTGTTCGTCTTCTGGAAGGTGAATTATCGAAACACATTCGGCCGAGCAACAATTTTCCATGGCGGTTTTGCACTTTTCACATTGAATAAAAAGCAAGTGACAACCTTCGTTCACACAATTCGTATGCACATCGCAAGGTTCGCCACATTGATGGCATTGCGATACAATATCGTCTGTGATTCTTTCGCCCAAGCGATGATCGAAAACGAAGTTTTTACCAATAAATTTGCTTTCTAAACCTTCGGCTTTGACTTGGCGCGTGTATTCTATGATTCCACCTTCGAGTTGGTACACATTTTCGAAACCTTTGTGTTTAAAATAAGCGCTGGCTTTTTCGCAGCGAATACCGCCGGTGCAATACATCAAGAGTTTTTTGTCTTGTTTATGTTCCGAAAGTTGTTCTTCGATAATAGGCAATGATTCTCTAAAAGTGTCTACATCGGTTTTTATGGCGCTGGTAAAATGCCCGATTTCCGATTCGTAATGATTGCGCATATCGACCACAATCGTGTTGGGATCTTCGAGTAAATCATTGAATTCCCTAGCTTTTAGGTGAATTCCAATATTGGTCACGTCGAAAGTTTCATCTTCTAATCCGTCAGCAACAATCTTGTCACGGACTTTTACGGTCAATTTCAAAAAGGAATGATTTTCATGTTCAACGGCGATATTCAGCCGAATACCTTTCATGAAATCGTATTTTTCAATGGTGTCTTTAAAGGCGTAAAAAGTATCGGCAGGAAGTGATAATTGGGCGTTGATTCCTTCATTGGCAACATAAATTCTTCCTAAAACATCGAGAGGATTCCAAGCTAGAAATAATTCATTACGGAATTGTGTTGGATTTTGTAATTGCGCATAAGCATAGAAAGACAGTGTGAGTCGCTGTTTTCCGGCATCATCAATCATGATAGCTCGCTCTTCTGCGCTTAAGGTGTTGTACAGTTGCATGCTATAAACAGTTTAAGTTGAGAAAAATATTTTGTTCTTTTTTAGAACTTGGTGCAAAAGTAAGGAATTGTTTAAAAGATGCTTTATACTTTGTTAAAAATTTATATCCTTAACTATGTAGGATTAATTAAGAGCTGTTCTTAAAATCGTTTAAAATTTAATTATAAGTTTACGAATCCCAATTATTAAATGATTGTGATATTAGAATTTCCTTTATAAAATAGTATTAGACTTTTCGAGTTCCGCCGTGACCGAAAGCGACAACGCTCAATATTTTTACATTCAAAAACAAGAACATAAAAAACTGAATAAACGGATTGTGCATTACAAATTTCTGGAATCGTGTTATTTTTTTTGCCATGATATTTTTATTTTTAAGTAAATATTAATTTGTATTTCGAATCTAATATTCTGTTATTATTCTGGAATTAACCACCAAAATGGTTTCATTTTTGCTTTATAAAGAAAGGCATAATGAAGTGATAATTTCACCCAATGTCCCGCTAAACCTAACGCTCCAAATGTTTTGTTTAAATCTCTTCCTCCTGAATCTGGATATTTGATATAATTGGGAACAATAGGAAAAGTGGTTATACTTATTCCTCTACCTTTTAACATACCAAATCCGGATGATGCAATACAAGCAGCACCCATATTTCCCATCGAACCTTTGTGATGAAAAGATGGTTTTCCTGAATTTATGCTATCAATGATATTATCCGCTACTAGTTTTGCAGTAATTCCGGAAGGCATTCCTGTTCGTGGTGGAGAGGGAAAAATATCCGTTCCGTTTTTACTTTTTCTTGGTTTCGAAATTGTATGTGGCGGGGCAAAAGCAATTCCAGGGGCAAAAATATTAGGATAACTCGGATTATGATACGTTTCTGGCCAATCTTGAACCGTCCATTCTTCATAAGGTCTTGGAGTATAATCTGCATCTACAATCATAAAACCTTTAAATAATTTATCAGTAATATCGTTGTTTGTTTTGTCAAAAGCTTTGAAACCATGTCCCGAAAAGGCCGGAATTAACATTGCAAAATCAAATTCTTCGGTTTTGTATTCTCCTTCTAAATTTTCATAATGTGCTTTTCCGTCTTCTACTTTAGAAACTCCCGCACCTAAAATTGATTTTATACCTCGGTCTTCAAAAACCATTTCTACTAATTCATCGGAAGGCATAGGCTTTCCTCCAACATTCATCAGCATTCCGTCCATTCCAAAATCACCCAATTTATATTCATTCGAAATCCAAGTAACATCGACTTTATCTCGAACATTATGACGATTTAGTTCTTGTTCTACATTCAAAATATATTCAAAAGCAGCACCTTGACAAGTTGCTTTTGGATGACCGGTTCCGATAAGGATTTTGGCTTTTTCGTTAGAAGTTTTTAGTTTTTTTATCAGTTCCTGCAAACCGTGCCAAGCGTGTTCGGCATGATCATAGGTACAAACCGAAAAGGCTTTATTCGTTCCGGGATTCAATCCTTCGGTTAAATCAAAAGCAAGTTTTGGACCTGTAGCATTGATGAGGTAATCGTAAGTCACTTTTTCTTGCGTTCCTATATTTTTTCCATAAAGGTATTCTACCGCAACATAAGGTTTCTCTTCGGAAGCATCTCCTTCGGGATAAAAAGAAACGACTTTGGCTTGAATATATCCAATTCCTTTCTTTTTATACAAAGGTATTAAGGGAAAGAAAACGTCTTTGGCTTTCATCCTTCCAATTCCGACCCAAATGTTCGACGGAACCCACTGGTAATTCCTATTGGGTGAAACCACAATAACTTCATGCTCTTTAGAAAGTTTTCTTCTTAAGTGTGCCGCCGCTGTATGACCTGCAATTCCTGCTCCTAATACTACTATTTTTGACATAATGAACGATTTAGTTAAACCAAATATAAATCATCAATATAAAGTAGTTGGTAACATTAGTTACATTACAGTTATTTTCATTATAAAATAACTGTTTGATTTTTAATAAAATAGTGTCTTTAAAATCATTTTGAAACAGAATGGTAAGGCCTCTTCGTTGGGTAAATTTTCTAATTGTTTTCTAAAAAAAATCGGTTCAAAACCATATGCATAATCTTTAGAAACATAGCGCTCCTTCCAAAAGCCTTTCATTTTTTATTAATCTTTCACTCCTAATTTGGTCAAAATATCGTCCATCAAACACCATTTTGTAATGGAAGATTGTAACAAATTGACTCCCACAAAAGTGGTAAACCATAACCAGTTTTGGTCAACATAAATAGATAATAATAGACTGATAAGTATAAAACTTCCAGCAATTCCTCTTGTGATTCTGTTTTTCATAATGTCTTTGTGAGGCACGAAGCAATCTCGTCCCCATTTTTAATTGTTTAATTCGATCTTTCTATATTCAACATTGCCAAATGAATATGGGACAACGATTTTTGTTTTTCATTAAATTCGGAAACCAAATCAAATACTTTATCTACATTTTCTTTTTGGACAAAAGCATAGAACAATACCGATTCACTTTCGTTGATTTCCGTGGCAAACCAATTGTTTTGCACCGATAAATCCGATATATCTTTGTATCCCATAACACTTTTATGGGAATACACTTTTACTTCAGATTTTTTTAGAATTTGTTTTATTTCCTTTTCAAATTCTTTAATTGCGGTTATTAAAAGTAGTTTCATATTTTTTAAATATTAGGTTCTTGATTTTGGTCTTTAAACGAATCAATAGCTGTATCGTTTTCCCATTTTTTTCTTTCCGTTATGTAATAAATAATTGGCACCACCAATAAAGTTAAGACTGTCGAAACTACTGCTCCAAAAACCAACGATATTGCCAATCCTTGAAAAATTGGGTCAAATAATATAATCGAAGCTCCAATTACAACTGCTCCTGTTGTCAATAAAATAGGCGTTGTTCGTACCGCTCCAGCTTCAATAATTGCACGTTTCAACGGAACTCCATCGTTCAGTCTGATTTCGATAAAGTCAATCAGCAACACCGAATTTCGAACCATAACTCCTGCCAAAGCAATCATTCCTATAAATGAAGTCGCAGTAAAAAACGCACCCAATAACCAGTGTCCAAACACAATCCCGATTAACGAAAGCGGAATTGCAAGCATCATCACCATTGGTGTTTTAAAGTTTTGGAACCAGCCTACAATCAACATATAAATAATAACAATTACGACCAAAAAGGCAACTCCTAGATCACGGAAAACTTCCAAAGTGATTTGCCATTCTCCATCCCATTTCACGGTAAAATCACTTTCATCTGTGGGTTGTTCCATGTACAATTCATTTACTTTGTAGCCTTTTGGCATCTTCATTTTTTGCAATTTTTCGTTCATTCCCAAAATGGCATAAACAGGACTTTCTAATGCTCCAGCCATATCGGCGGTAACATAAACCACACGTTTTTGATCCTTGCGGTAAATGGTTTTCTGCAAAGTGTCGAGTTTTACTTTTACCAAATCACTCACTGGAATCATATTCCCTTGGCTTCCTTTTATTTTTAGATTCTGTATGTCTTGCAAGCTTGTTTTGTCTTTGTCGTCAAGAGAAAGTACGATGCCAACATTGTCATTCGAATTCTCGTCATACAAGTTCGAAACTGGATATTCTTTCAATAAATAAGTCAAATTTCCAACTACTTGTTGCGGAGCAATTCCGTTAAGCATTGCTTTTTCCTTATCTACTTCCAACTTGTATTCAATTTGGCTATCTTCAACCGTCCAATCAATATCTACAATATCCGAAGTATTTTTCAGAATGTCTTTTACCTGATGCGCCACTTTTATTTGGTCTTTATAATTAGGCCCATAAATTTCGGCAACCAAAGTCGATAAAACCGGCGGTCCTGGTGGCACCTCAATCAATTTGACATTCGCACCATATTTCTTAGCAATCTTCTGAATTTCAGGACGCATTTCTTTGGCGATTTCATGACTTTGCAGTTTTCTATCGTCTTTATGCAACAAATTCACTTGAATATCAGCCATATTACTTCCGCCACGCAAATCATAATGACGCACCAATCCGTTGAAAGTTATCGGTGCCGATGTGCCAATGTAATTTTGATAATCGACCACTTCAGGTTTGGTCGAAAGATATTGTGCAATTTCTTTGGTCACGGCCGCAGTTCTTTCTAATGTAGTTCCTTCGGGCATATCAATCACCACTTGAAACTCATTTTTATTATCAAAAGGCAGCATTTTCACCACCACCGATTTCGTAAAAAACATCGTCACAGAACCTATCAAAAGAAGTACTGTAATTCCTAAAAGCACTCTTCTTTTCATGCTGCTTTCTAAGAAAGGACGCTCGAGTTTATTGTATATTTTGAAAACCCAACTGGTTTCCATTCCTTCGACTTCTTTGTGTTCTTGCGATTCTTTTTCCTGTAGCAAATGATAGCCCAAATAAGGCGTTACAGTCAAAGCCACAAACAAAGATAAAATCATCGCAATCGAAGCGCCAATTGGCATCGGACTCATATAAGGCCCCATCATTCCAGACACAAACGCCATAGGAAGTATCGCCGCAATAACCGTAAATGTTGCCAAAATCGTTGGATTTCCTACTTCATTTATCGCATAAATCGCCGCTTGTTTAAACGGAAGTCGCTTCATTTTGAAATGCCTGTGCATATTTTCGGCAATGATAATACTATCATCAACAACAATTCCCACCACGAATACCAAGGCAAAAAGCGTAATTCTATTCAGCGTATAACCCAATAAATAATAAGCAAATAAAGTCAAAGCAAACGTAAGCGGAACCGAGAAAAACACGACTAATCCGCCTCTCCAGCCCATCGCCAACATTACCAAGAAAGTAACAGCTATAATCGCAATTCCCAAGTGCATCAGCAATTCACCTACTTTATCCGAGGCCGTTTCTCCGTAGTTTCTAGTCACTTCAACATGAACATCATTCGGAATCAAATTCTTCTTTAACTGTCCGACTTTTTCAATGATTTTAGCCGAAATTTTCATCGCATCGGCCCCTTTTACTTTCCCAACAGAGATTGTAACCGCAGGATATTCCGATTGATCTTTCTTGAATTTCTCATTGGCTTTTCCGTATCCAAAAGACACATAACTTCGCGCTGATGATGGTCCATCTTCAACCTTAGCAACTTGTTTCAAGTAAACAGGCCTGTTTTTATTTACACCCACAACTAAGCTTTCGACATCTTCCGAACTCGATAAAAATTTTCCAGTCGTAACCAAATATTCCTGATCGCTATTCACAAAACTTCCCGATTGCGAGCTTCCGTTATTCGCCTGAATCATGCCCATAATTCCCAAAGCATCCACGCCATTTTCGGCCATTTTATCTTTGTCAAGAACCACTTTTAATTCTCTATTTCGACCACCAATTTCTTTGGTAATCGCCACATCTTTCACTTTTTCTACTTCCGAAGTCACTTCCTCAGCAATCTGACGCAACTGAAAATCGTCCATTTTATCGCTCCAAAGCGTCAATCCCAACATCGGAACATCGTCAATCGAACGCGTTTTTACCATCGGTTTATAAACCCCTTTCGGAAACATATCTTCATGTTTCGCCAATTCGTCATACAATTTCACATACGAACGCTCCACATCCTGCCCCACATAAAACTGAACAATCAACATCGCTTGCCCGTTCATCGCCATCGTATGCACGTGTTCGACGCCTTTTATATTCGAAATAATTTTCTCCAAAGGTTTCGCCACACGATTCTCCACTTCCGTCGGACTCGCACCCGGATAACCCACCATCACATCGGCCATCGGCACATTAATCTGCGGTTCTTCCTCCCTCGGGATCAAAAACGAACTGTACACGCCAATAATCATCAAAGCCACCATCAACAAAATCGTTAATTTCGAATTGATGAAAAAATCGGCTATTTTACCTGAAATACCTTCTTGCATAATTTTTTATTTATTTGGGCGTGACCCTCCGATTGCTTCGTCCTGACGTCCTCGCAACTTCGGGTCGGGCTATCCGTTTCAATCCACGCCCAAAAGCGTGGGATTTCCACTTCTATCCCTCACGCGGGAATTAACATTGAATTTTTTCTATAAATATTGAACTCCTTTGGAGTTGAAATCTGCCTTCTGAAAACTACTTTCTAATTACTGAACACTAACTTTCGCTCCATTATACAACTTTCCTTCTGCTGAAATAATGTAGTTTTCATTGGCTGATAAACCAGATAAAATTTCTACCTGATCACCAAAATTTTTCCCAGTACGCAACCATCTCAAAATGGCAACATTTCCAGTCCCAATAGTATATATTCCTGTCAATTGTCCTTGTCTAACCAAAGCACTTTCAGGAACCGTAAAAATTTCGCTCTTGGCAACTTGAACTTTATTTTCAACCGGAAACTGAACATTCACAAACATTCCAGACAATACCGTAGCATCCGTTTTGTCTAAATTTATTTTAACCAAATATTGTCCGCCTGTATTTGTTGCCGATGAACTCACTTCGCTAACTTTTCCCGCAAGCGTTTCATTCGACGATTTAACCAACACTTTCACTGCCATTCCTTTTTTAATTTTAGCAATATCATTTTCCGAAACCATCGCCGTTACTTGTAATCTCGAAGCGCCTTCAACACTTACTAACGGCATTCCCGGATTTGCCATATCACCTTCTTTTACGAAAGTATTGGTCACCGTTCCTGAAAATGGAGCTGTAATATTCGAATATGAAAACTGCGCAATTACTTCATTTCGCATTTGTTTCGCACCTTCTAATCCTGCTTTTGCCATTTCGTAACGCGCCGTCATATCGTCTAATTCTTTTTGTGAAGCACTTTGTTGTTTGAACAAATTCACAAAACGATCATAATCTTTTTTGGCATTGTTGTAACCCGCGGTTGCTTGCAAAATACTGGCGTCAACTTGTGCTTTTTTGGCTTGCAAATCAGTATTGTTGATGCTAACCAATAATTGTCCTGCTCTCACTTTTTGTCCTACTTTCACGTGAATTTTAGTCACAAAACCCATCATCCGGGTGCTTAGATTAGCACTGTTTTCGGCTTCTATTTTTCCGCTTGCGGCTATAAATGAACCAGTATTATTTTCAGAAACACCGCTAACTTTTACCGCTATTGCTGGCTCTTCTTTGATTTGCTCTTTTTTGTCTCCTCCACAAGAAGTTAAGAAAACTACTGAGATTGTAAGGATTGCTATTATTTTTTTCATATTGTTTTTCTTTATTGTCTATTATCTTTTCGTCTTTTATCTATTCTCTAATTCGTTAAAAACTGCAAATAGTTTTGTGTGAAATTATATTCGAAAACCGCTTGCAAAAACTCCAATTCTTTCTGGAACATTTGAGTTTCCGCTTGCAATAAATCGGTGGTTTTTTCTAATCCTTGTGAAAATCGATTGCTACGAATTCGGTACGCTTCTTGGGATTGTTCTAAAGCTAATTTTTCTAAATTCACGTTGTTTTCGGCATCTTTCAACTGGCGATTGGTTTTATTCAATTCCAATTGGCTTTTCGCTTTATATTGTTGGTTTTCGACTTCGGCTTTTTGGAAATCCGCTTTCGCTTTTTCCATTTTCCCAATCGATTTATAACCATCAAAAACCGATAATGATAATTGGGCACCAACCAAATAACCGCTCGCTTTAGTTCCCAAAAACTTTGAATCATACATTTCGTAACTCCCAAAAGCGTTCAATCTTGGTAAGAAATTCATTTTGCTCGATTGTAACATTTTGGCGTAAGCTTCGGATGATTTATCCATCGCCTGAATATCTTTTCGGGAATCAGAAAGTTTGGTCCTTGTATTGGCAACAACTATTGAATTTTCTAATTCTTCAATAGGCTTGTAGACCTTATTCGTATTGTCTTCATTCAATAAAAAAGCCAAATAATCCGATGCGTTTTGCACATTGCTTTTGGCATATTGCAATTGGTTTTTAATCTCGTTAACACGAACTTGCACCGACAATAAATCGGTTTTTTGAAGAATACCTTGTTTGAAATAACTCTCGATTAGTTTCAAATTGGCTTCTCCCGTTTTATTTGCTTTTTCCAAAACTTTTACCGCTTTATACGCTAATTGCAATTGCATAAACGACTTATTCACTTCCAGTTCCAAATATTCTTTGGTACGTTCTGTTTGAAGTTGATATGCTTGCATTTTCGATTGAGCAGCTTGTCTTCCGTAGAATCCGTCCACATTGATTAAGGGTTGTAAAATCTCAATTTTGGTGGCGAAATTTTGAGTCTTTGTTGGATTATTCAACAATGCTGGATTAAAATCGGATTGTGTTAAAATTTCCTGATTCAATTTTGAACCAAAGGCCATCAACGGATTTGTTGTCGATATCGCGGTGTGCGAAGCCGTAATACTTGGCAAGAAAAGCGCATTCGATTGTCTGTAATCCGCTTGTGCCGATTTGAATTCTTGGTTTGCAATTTTGATTTGCAAGTTTTTATCGGAAGCTTTTTGCCAAATATCTTTTTTGGAAATAGCCAACGTATCTTGACCAAAACCCAAAGTGGATAGTAAAATTGTCCCTCCTAATAGTATAAAATTGATATTCCTCATAATTGATTTATCTGAATTATGAGGCAAATATAGAATCGCGATAAAACATGCTCGGTAACAAGTGTTACATACATCAGAACAAAATGAAAAAACATCTCGAAAAGTCGATGTTCGTTATCTCAATGCCGATTGGTTGGTTTTCTCGGGTCATAAACTATTTGGACCAACAGGAATTGGTGTTTTGTATGGCAAAGAAGATTTGTTGAATAGTATGGAACCCTATCAATCTGGCGGAAATATGATTCAAGATGTAACTTTCGAACAAATCAAATACCATAATGCACCCAATCATTTTGAAGCTGGAACAGGAAATAGTTAAAATGAAAAAGCCCAAAAAGAAACTTCTTTTTGGGCTTTTTTTCTTTTTGTCAATTAATTAACAATACTCGTTGAAAGCATCTTTCAAGTTTTCGGCGATTAATTCTGCTGGGCGACCTTCGATATGGTGACGCTCTAACATGTGAACTAATTCACCGTTTTTGAACAAGGCAATACTTGGCGAAGACGGAGGAAAAGGAAACATAAATTCTCTTGCTGAGGTTACCGCTTCTTTATCTACTCCTGCAAAAACAGTCACTAAATGATCTGGTTTTTTTGCATTGTCGATACTCATTTTTGCTCCTGGACGTGCGTTTCTAGCGGCACAACCACAAACAGAATTGATGACAACAAGTGTTGTTCCTTCCGCTTTCATTGCGTTTTCTACTGCTTCTACTGTATGTAATTCTTGAAAACCTGCAGACGTTAATTCGGCTTGCATTGGTTTTACCATTTCTTCTGGATACATAATTTTTTATTTAAAAGATTACTTTACTCTTTATTTGAGATTTGCAAAGTTACAAAGTTTATCCCTTTCGAAAGAAGTAAGATTGATAAAGATTTGTTATAGTTTTATAATCATTTGCACTTATACTATCAAAATTTAGTTTTGTCTAAAAATTTTATTTCAGTAACAAAAAATAAGTATATTTGTCTCCAAATAAATGTTTTATGAGTAAATCATTAGAGGAAGTCCATGAATCGGTTTCCACGCAAAACAAGAAAACTGGCTTTCGAAAAATCCTCGCTTTTTTTGGTCCCGCGTATCTAATTAGCGTTGGTTATATGGATCCAGGAAACTGGGCGACGGATATTGCCGGCGGAAGCCAATTTGGTTACGCTTTGCTTTGGGTTTTATTAATGAGTAATTTGATGGCCTTGCTTTTACAAAGTTTAAGCGCCCGATTAGGAATCGTAACGCAACGGGATTTGGCGCAAGCTTCGCGCGAAACCTATTCCAAATTTATCAATTATATTCTCTACATTCTTGCCGAAATTGCCATCGCCGCCTGTGACCTTGCTGAAGTTTTAGGAATGGCAATTGGGATCAATTTATTGTTTGGAATTCCGTTGATTCAAGCGGTGATGATTACCGTTTTAGACACTTTTTTATTGTTGTTTTTAATCAATAAAGGCATTCGAAAAATGGAAGCTTTTATCATTGCTTTGGTTTTGATAATTGGTGTATCCTTTATTTTCGAAATGATTTTTGCCCAGCCCGAAATGGGAAAAGTGATTTATGGTTTAATTCCGTCATTGCCCAATTCGGAAGCGCTTTACATCGCCATCGGGATAATTGGAGCCACGGTTATGCCGCATAATTTATACCTGCATTCGTCTTTGGTGCAAACCCGAAAATTCGAACGAACTACCGCCGGAATCAAGCAAGCCTTGAAATATAATTTAATCGATAGCACGATTGCCTTGAATCTTGCCTTTTTTGTAAACGCCGCCATTTTGATTTTGGCAGCAGCCACATTCTACAAAAACGGAATGTTTCATGTGGCCGAAATTCAGGACGCCTACAAATTTATGCAACCCATGTTGGGGACAAAATGGGCGCCAATTTTGTTTGCTGTTGCCTTGATTGCAGCGGGTCAAAGTTCGACAGTCACAGGAACTTTAGCGGGACAAATTGTTATGGAAGGTTACTTGAATTTAAGAATTCAACCTTGGGTTCGAAGAATAATCACCCGATTAATCGCCATCGTTCCGGCACTTATTGTCATTACTATTTTTGGTGATGGCATCACTGGGAAATTACTGATTTTTAGCCAAGTTATTTTGAGTTTGCAATTGGGTTTTGCGATTATTCCATTAATCCATTTTGTGAGTGATAAAACAAAAATGAAAGGGTTTCATATTAGCAAAACGACTCAAATTGTATCTTGGTCCGTTGCTTCGATTATTATTTTATTAAATATCAAGCTGGTTTTTGATGAAATAAATGGCTGGCTCGAAACCTCCGAACATCCAATTTTATTGTGGTTAACGGTCGTTCCGCTGGCAATAGGATTTTTGATTTTGCTGATTTATATTATTTTAAAACCTTTTATTACCAAGGCAAAAGAAGACATTCATAATCATTCGCCACATAATTTGAAATTGCAATTTTCTAAAATGGGGACTTATAACAATAAGAGAATTGCCGTTTCAGTAGATTTTTCTTCCGCCGATGAAGTGGCCATAAATCATGCCTTCGAATTAGGTGGAATTGAAGCTAAATACACTTTGATTCACGTTGTCGAAACGGTGGGAGCGATGCTTTATGGTAAAAATATTGAAGACCACGAAACCTTAGTTGATGCCAAATTATTGAACCAATACAAAGAAATGCTTTCGGAAAAAGGATTTAAAGTAAAAACCAAATTGGGTTTTGGCAAGCCCAATAAAGTAATTCCGGAAATCATCAACAACGGAAAATTCGATGTTTTGGTTATGGGAACGCATGGTCACACCGGTTTCAAGGATTTAATTTTTGGAACCACCGTAGACAAATTGCGCCACAAAATTTCGATTCCGCTGTTTATTGTAAAAAAGTAGAACTTACTGCAAAATCTGAAATCTAAAATCGTAACCCGAGAGCTTTGCTCAAACTGGCGAAGCAATCTTCAATCAAAAATCACATGACTTTTTCAGAAGAAAATTATCTTAAAACTATTTATCACCTTACGACTGTTTTAGACATTGAAGTGAGTACGAATGCCATTGCCGAAAAAATGGAAACTAAAGCTTCGTCGGTGACGGATATGCTTCGTAAACTAGCCGAAAAAAACTTGGTAAACTACAAAAAATATCAAGGGGTATCTTTGACCGAAAGCGGAAAATTAACCGCCAAAATGATTGTGAGAAAGCATCGTCTTTGGGAGGTTTTTTTGGTCGAAAAATTGGATTTTTCTTGGGACGAAGTGCATGATGTTGCTGAACAATTAGAGCACATAAAATCGGAGCAATTAATCAATAAATTAGACAATTTTCTAGGAAATCCCACCGAAGATCCGCACGGAGATCCGATTCCTGATGCTCAAGGAAAAATTGTTAAAACAGATAAACAGCTACTTTCGGATTTAGGGGTAAACCAAACCGGAATTTGTGTGGGGGTGAAAGATTCTTCGTCGGAATTCTTGAAATATTTAGATAAACATGAAATTGCTTTGGGTTCGAAAATCGAGATTGTTTCAAAAGAAACGTTCGATTCTTCGACGAAAATTAGAGTAAATACTAATGAATTGACAATTTCACATAAAATTGCAACGAATCTTTTTGTAAAGGTGGTTTAATTTATAAATAATATTCTTTCGATTGTCCAATATAAAGCAATACATCCAATCAAGCTAGAAATAGGGTAAACGACACGCTCTTTGTACCAATATTTGTTGCTAAACCATTTTCCGATCAAAAAATAAACACTTAAAATCACAGTAATTTGTCCTAATTCGACACCCAAATTGAACGACAACAACGAACTTAAAAATTGATTTTTTGGTAAGCCAATTTCCTTTAAGGCATTGGCAAAACCCATTCCGTGAATGAATCCAAATCCAAAAATCAAGAAAATTCTCCAAGGATTTAGTTTGTTGTGTAAGATATTTTCTACTGCTGTAAAAAGGATTGAAGCTGCAATTAATGGTTCTATTATTGTGGCATTAGGCATGATGAATCCGGCTGCTGCCAATCCCAAAGACAAACTATGAGCCAAGGTGAAAACAGAACATTGAATGAGCACCGTTCTCCTATTCGAACTCAAAAAAAACAAGCTTATAATAAATAGAATATGGTCGAAACCTAGCGGGATTACATGGGAAAATCCCAATTGTAAATAGTAGATTAGTGTTTCAAAATAAGACATTATTCTTTGAAGAGTTTGATGGTTGTAGTTGATTTATCCTTTATTCTTAAGAAATAAACACCTTTTGTCAAAGCCGAGAAATCTTGTTTTTCGATTGTTGGGCCAGTATATATTAATTTTCCGAAAGAAGAATATAATTCATAATTTTCGTTTCCTGTATTGGGTTTTAAATGGATGGTCGATTGAAATGGATTGGGAAATACTTGAATCAAAGAATCAATCTTTTCTTGATTCACCGATAATGTTGGATTCCCTTTGACACAAATTACATAATTAGTATTTGTTTTCGCATCATAAGTTGTAATTCCGAATTGTGTACTCCAATACCAAGCACTATTTGGGTTTTGTGTGTTGGGTTTAAGTGATGTTGAAGACCAGTAGTTTTTGACACCTAAATTTTGAAAATAAGGAGAAAAAATCGATGGACTTACTGCGGATTCATTATTCAAAGATTGCAATTCCTTGATATTTGGTAGTCTCCAATCTGATGCGTTTCCTAACGAAAGACCTTCGGCATAAGTCAAGGCTTGTTCCCAAGTTAAAGCAGATGCATTTGGCACTTTCTGCCAAATGAGTTGCGTTAAATTATCTTTAATAGTTCCGTCTAAATTGTCAGTAAAATGATTCGTAATTGTCGCGGGTGTGGTTCTATTTCGGACAGCTCGAACATTATATCTAAATGTACCACCAACTTCACCAATTGCTTCAGATTTTGGTTTATTACCAATTCCACCACCTGCATTGGTACACCATACTTTTGAAATATCGCCAAATTGAGTCGTATTGGTCCACCAATACTCAGCGACTAAAGTGCTTGAAGATGAGAAAAATGAGGTGTTAATGGCTGGATTTCCATTTTGAAGAATCATAATGCTAAAAGCCTCCATTGGCGTAGGTAATCTCCAATCGGTAAAATTGGCTAATGTCAAGTTATCACAATAGGTTATAGCTGAAGCATAATTCATTGAGCCACCATCCACTTTTTGCCACATCAATCCTGTAATAATATCCGTTATTGTTCCATCTCCATTATCGAAATATGAGGGTGTATTAATAGCATAATCGTGGTCTTCGCCAAAGGTTGACGTGTAACTTGTTGTTTGCCCAGTATCTGGTAATAACTGAATTGTTCTTGATATGCTTTGTCCAAAAATAAGGACCGAATTGAAAAGTAATAATCCTAAAAGAAGCTGTTTTTTCATTTTATAAATTATTATTTAACTAAAATCTTTTTTGTTACAAGATAATTAGGAAACTGAATTCTAACTAAATACGTTCCGTGTGAAAGGTTTTTGATGTCGATAGTTGGTTTATAATGCAATGTTTTTGAAATCAATTCCCCTTTTAATCCAAAAATCGAAATCGACTGAACATCGCTTTCTGCAAGATTGTTTTTCAATTTAACATTCAAAATATCAGTAGCAGGATTTGGATATAGGATAATGTTTGTGTCATTCAGGGCAAAATCTGATAATCCTAAATTCGGAACCGTACATTGTGAAAAGCCATTATAATTTGTAGTTGTTGTTCCTGTTGGCGAAACATAGTTAAAAGTATACGTTGTTCCGCTCCAACTAAAATTCGTGGCATAACCCGGAACGCCGTTTAGACTATAAGATAAATTATAACCATTGTTGTTTGAATTGGCAACACAAGAAGTGATTAATGCTCCTGCCAATGGAGTTAAATTTCCTCCTCTCATTGAGCTCGCTTGTGCTTGTGGTATAAGTTGTTTATTTGCGTCTTCAGTAACTACTCCCACCATATTGACTATCATCAGTGGATTACTTCCATTGGCGTTTGCCGTACCATGATAGTGATATACACCATTAGTTCCGTAATGACCGTGATTGCCATCAAGTGTTGCCATAGCTGAACCATCGGGCTCTAAACCTCCATAAACTGCAAATCCGTCTAAGCCAAAAGCAATTGGCAAATTGGCAGTTGTTTGTCCTGATGAAATCAAATGTAAGGGTGCGGTATGATAATGATAATCATCCCCTTTGCCGCAATGCCCACCATATTTATCCAATTGCCCAGTAGCATAAGAATCTGCTCCTGAGGTGGTATAAAGATTAAAAATAGCCACTCCATTTGCGGCAATGGCAATAGCGCCAATACTAAAATGATCTTTATTTACAGGAACCGGAGTTGCGGCAATTTCTGGGTTTAATGGAATACTCCATGCATTTTGATTACCCGATTTATTGGTAAAGGTACTTATATAACATTGTGGAATAGGTACTTGTTGTTGCCAGCCACCACTTGCTATTCCTACCATCATGGTGTGATTGGGAATACCTTTTGAATTTACATAGAAATAAGTTGCATCATACGAAGTGCTCACCGTTGATTTAAAAGGGATAAATGCCGAGTTTATAAAAGCAGGGTCTGTAGTTGTTATAGCTTTTTTTGCAAAACCATACAAAACCATTACACTTCCAACGGAAATAATTGGAATTATATAGGTTAATTTTTTCTTGTTAGTATAAGTAAACAGGAAAGTACCAAACAAAAACATTAAAATGGAAATGAGCCCCAACTTTTTATTCCAAATCGATTGAATTTCTTCCTCCGAAGTTTTGTTTCTAGCTGTTATATCATTGTTTATTTTATTGACCCATTCGCTTTTCTTCAAAGCAAATTTTTGGTCTTCTATAGAGAAAGAGGAAATAGGAAAATGGACTATTTTGTCATTAGCATCTTCAATGTATATAATACCATTTTTCAGCATATAAAAACTTCCATCTACAAACTGATTTTCTTTTTCTAATTTCCAATGACGCAACACTACATTGTCATAATTGATAGTATGCGAAAAAGCATAATCGACATATAAAAAAAGCAAAATAATCAGTATTTTTTTCATTTTGTTAGGGTTTATGGTTGCGAAAATTATCTTTTAAGAATCATTTTTCCGGATTTTATTTCCTTAGTTTCACCCTGGATTCTATACAGGTAAACACCATCAGCAAGATCTGTTCCAAAGGAATCTTTCCCATCCCAAATGATTTGTTGTTTGCCTTGATTGACTCTATTTCCGTTGATAAGTTGTCTTACATTTTGTCCGGCTTGATTATAAATTGATAAATATAATTTTTCAGGGTTTTCTAATAAAAATTCAATTGTAGTTTCTTTTGAAAAAGGATTTGGATACACAATTTCGTCGGCATAATTACTATTCCAAATTAAAGGAAAATTTACACCTAAATTATAGCAATTGTTAGTACCAATAAAATAACTAGAGGAAACATCTTTATTATGTCTAGTTGCAGTTTCGGTTGTGGGCAAATAGGTTCTAACATATTCTGTTTGAACCCCTGAAGGATTAACCGTAACCCGAATATGACCCGAATTAGGTAAAATGGTTCCTTCTAAATATCCGTAAGTTGTTGCATAGGTTGCGCTTGTGTAATTGGGATGGCTTGGTTGAGGTGTTTCTTGGTAAACCAAACAATCTTTTTCTTGTTTTCCAAAAAAATGATCGTGACCGTGAAAAAAAATGGTCACTTTATTTTCTGTCAAAAGGTCTTTTATAGGTTTGTACCATCCAGTTCTATTGGCTGCAAAACCCTCTGTTCCGTCGAGATTTTTACCACCCCATTCGTATAAATTGGCAAATTCTACACCACCGCGACCATCTGGATCTCCACCAATTATTTGATGAGAAAAAACAAATTTAAATTTGGCGGTACTATTTTCTAAAGTTGTTTTAAGCCAATTGTATTGTGTTAATCCAAGTGTCCATCGCCAACCAGTTGTAGCCGTTGGTTTTGGTGAAGTATACCAATAAGGGTCAATGACTATAAATAAAGCATCACCCCATTGCCAAGCATAATAATTTTCGCGTTGACCGATGAAATTATGGTTGGTCAAATCACCAGTGTAAAAACTATCTGGAGCCGGATTTAAAAAATATTTTTTTCGTTCATTTGAATTCCAAACAGCAATGTTTTCGGAAGTTCCATTCAAATTCCAACCGGATTCTCCTTCATGATTTCCTAATGCAATAAACAACGGTACCGAATGGGAGGATATTTCATATTTAGACCGCAACAATTTACATCGATAGGGTATTGTGTCTTTAGGGATTTTATTGGTAGTTAAGTTTTTCAATTTATCAGTCATTAAAAAATCGCCTAAATCAATCATAAAATCAGGATTATCTTCCAGCTGATTTTGCAAGCATCTTTCATAAACGGCAAGTGAGCTTTGTTCGTCCATGTGAGGATCTGCTTGAACCACAAACGAAAAGCTACTGCCTACAGCTCGTTGAGTATGAAAATTGTGCTCTGTTCTAGTTATAAAACTTGAGGAACTAGGCTGACGATAACACATTCTGTAAAAATATTTAGTGTCCGCTTGCAGATTCGAAACGATGATTTCTGCAGGTTCATTTGCCGCAAAGACTTGCCAAGCAGTTTGGTTTGGATAATTTCCAGATACTATGCCATATTGTATACAAACCTCTACCGAAGCATCAAAAAATGCTTGAACAGTGATGCTGTTATTTGTTGGGCGACCTACTATTTCGTTTTGAATAATATTTTGTGCATTCATTACACGCAAACCTATAAATAACAAAAAACATAAGAATATAAATTTTTTCATCTTGGAAAAATTAATGTTTGATGATAATTTTTTGAGTATATTTTTTTACAGAATCTAGTTTTAAAAAGTAAATTCCATCGGGTATATTGACGGTGTTAATTTCACTAGAATCAAATTCTAAAACCTTTTCACCAAGAGTATTGATCAATGCTCCATGTAGATTTGTAGTTGCATCAACAAATTGAACATATAGTTTGTCATTTACCGGGTTTGGAAATGTTCGAATAGAATCCTCAGGTTTAGAATTATTAACAGCTAAAGCACAAGTGCCAATTGTATAACTAAAGGCAACTTCGCCATTGGGATGCGCAATAGTTGCATCTGCAGGCATAAAGGCTTTTACATAATCAACTTTTACGCAGCTTGGAGTTACATTTACTCTAATATGTCCGGTACCATTCATTGCATTTCCATTTGGATACGCTCCAGCATTTGCCGTATACCCTATGTTATAGGAGATATCGCTTGGCATAGGTACTTCTTGATAAACGACTCCATTAAGTTCTTCTTTGGCAAATAGATGATCGTGTCCTTGAAAAAAAACATCCACACCAGTATCCACAAAAATCTGATGAATTGGTTTTCCCCAACCCGGTCTGTATGTATCAAATTTATATTGATTTCCATCTATTCCGCCCCATTCAAATTGTGTAGCTGTGGCAATTCCTCCTCTACCTTGACCCCTATTATGGTGTGCAAAGACAAATTTATGTTTTGCTGTACTGTTTTCTAATACACTTCGCATCCAGTTGTATTGTGTCTTCCCCAATGTCCAATCCCAGTTTGTTGGTTTTGCTGGATCTGCTGGAGTTGCACCTGGAGCAATTTCGGTACGATATACATCTAAAACAACAAAAAGCGCATCGCCCCAAGTCCAAGAATAATAATTTTCAGGGGTATTGATTCCATAAGGTTCTACAACACTATTCCCGGTATAAAATGCATTTGGATAAGGATTTGGATAATAAAATTTTCTCCATTGCGTTCCCCAAACACCAATATTAAATGGAGGATTTTGATTAAGATAATAATCATTTTCACCTTCGTGATTCCCTAGGCAAATATAAAAAGGAACAGAATGACAAATTTGACCTAAATATTGTCTGTAATCTTTGTGTAAGGCATCCATATCAGTGCTTGTAGTGGTTGTAGGCGTGTGGTCATCTCCAAAAATATCACCTAAGGACAACATAAAATCAGGTTTATCTGCTGCTTGATTGGCCAAAGTGACTTGATACATAGATGGAATACCTTTCTTATCATAAAGATGTTCGTCTGATTCTACTGTAAATGTAAATGAGTTTCCAGGGGATCGCTGAGTTTGAAAATTATATTCTGGAGTTGTATTAAAATTTGCCGTACCTGGATTTTTATACACCATTCGGTAAAAATACTTGCTATTGGATACTAAATTGGTAAGGTCTATTTCGTCGGGAGTTTTTGGGGAATTTGTAAAAGTGTTCGTAACCGAAGAATAAACACCAGAAAGAGTTCCGTATTCAATATAATAGTCTGTTGAAACATCAAACAAAATACTTGCAGTTACAGATGTATCCGTAGGCCTTCCTAGGATTATAAATTTTTCTTGACCAGACAAGCTTATACTATTACTAATAAAAAATAATATAAATAATGATTTGTAAAAGGGGGTTCCTATTTCTTTAAAAAATAATTTTTGCATGGAAATTAATTTTGAAATCTCCTTTATGACTTTTGTTTGTTAAAAAGGTTTAATAAAACCTTACTTTTTTTCGATATTTTTTTAAAGAATTAAAAAATCAAATAAATACAAGTCATGAACGTAGTTTATTATCCGATTGTAAGGGAATACTATTTACAAATTTTTAATAGTAAGATAGGGTTTTAATGGAATTTTAAAAGATATTAATTTTAGAATTTAACAAAAATTATTTTGTAGTTTAAAATGCGATTTGAATAAATTAAAACTTTCAATTCTTCGACGAAAATTATAGTAAAAGCGAATAAATAGAAATTTGCAACGAATCTTTTGTGAAGGTTTTTTAACTGCAATTACAATCATCGCCACAGTTTTTGTCATTCTTTTTCTTTTTGAAAAAGAATTTTCTGAATAAGAAAATAACAGCTATTGCAAGGGTTAAATAGGCTAAAACATCTTGTATCATAACGGTTTATTTAAGGATTTGGTATGCTATTAATGCTGCTATGTATGCAAAACTACTCATAAAAAGTAGTTGTGCTAAAGGCCATTTCCAACTGTTGGTTTCTTTTTTTGTAACGGCTAAAGTACTGGCACATTGCATCGCAAAAGCATAAAATAATAATAACGAAATTCCAGAAGCAAAATTGAATATTTTCTCTCCTGTTACTGGATTAATTTCGGCTTTCATTTTGTCTTTTATTGTTTCGTCATTATCGCTTCCGCCAACGCTGTATATCGTAGCTAAAGTACCCACAAAAACTTCCCTTGCCGCAAACGAACTAATTATAGCAACGCCAATTTTCCAATCATAACCCAAAGGTGAAATCAATGGTTCGATTGTTTTTCCCATTATTCCAATATAAGAATGCTCTAATTTATAAGAAGCGACTTTGTTTTTGAGATCTGCTGTTGAGAAGCCTATATTATTTCTTTTTGAAAGGATTACCGTTTCGGAATCATTGAATTTTTCGCTCGGACTATTCGAAGCCAGAAACCATAAAACCACTGAAATGGCTAAGATAATTTTACCGGCGCCAAAAACGAAAGCTTTGGTTTTTTCAACAACATTTATCGCCACGTTTTTAAACATTGGCAATTTATAATTGGGCATTTCGACCACAAAGAAGGTTTTGCATTTTAGTTTCAATACTTTATTTAGCACAAAGGAGGAGAATATTGCCATCCCAAAACCTATTAAATACAACAACATCAAAGTCATCCCTTGCATATTTATAAATCCAAAAATGCGTTTATCGGGTATTACAAGTCCAATAATAATGGCATAAACAGGTAATCTCGCGGAACAAGTTGTAAACGGTGTTACCAGAATAGTAATTAACCTTTCTTTCCAATTTTCGATGTTTCGGGTGGCCATAATTGCCGGAATCGCACAAGCTGTTCCGGAGATTAATGGCACAATACTTTTGCCAGAAAGTCCAAAATTCCGCATGATTTTATCCATCAAAAAAACTACACGACTCATATAACCGCTTTCTTCAAGAATAGAAATGAATAAAAAAAGAAAGGTAATTTGTGGAATAAATATCAAAATTCCACCAATTCCGGGGATGATTCCTTGAGCAATCAAATTGGTGAAAGCTCCTGGAGGAAGACTTTCGCTAGCCAAATTACTGAAGGATGCAAAAGTTTGGTCGATGTAGTCCATCGGGATTTTTGACCATTCGAAAATAGATTGAAAAATACTCGATAATATGAAAAAGAAAATTAAATAACCCCAAAATTTATGTGTTAAAACCCTGTCTAGCTTGCTTCTAAAATCAGTTGCAATTGAAAAATCTATTTTTTGACCTATTTTTAAAGTGTCATTTATAAATTGGTATCTTTTGATGGTTTCCTTTTGTTGTAGTCTTTTTATCTCGGAATTTGTTTTTGTAAACGAGTTGCTATGAATTGCTTTTCTATTTAAATCCACAAAATTTACATCTTGTGTAATTACTAGCCAAAGTTTGTATAATGACTGATTGGGAAATGTTTTTCGAAGAGTATCAAAATAGGCGTCATCAATAGAAGATGCATTTAAGCATGGTTCTATAGAAATTGTTTTGTAAGTTGTTATTGTGTTTTTTAGTTCTTCAATTCCAACTCCTTTTCGAGAACTTACAAGTACAATTTTAGTTTTTAATTGAGATTCTAAAAACGGAATATCCAATGAAATCCCTTTAAGTTTCATTCTGTCAATCATGTTAATGACAAGAATGGTTGGTATTTCAAGATCTTTTATTTGGGTGAAAAGCAATAAATTTCGCTTCAAATTTTCTACTTCAGCAATTACTACAATCACATCGGGAAAAAGTTTATCGTTTTTGTTTAGCAGAAGTTCAATAACTACATTTTCATCGGCAGAGCTAGCATTAAGACTATAAGTTCCTGGTAAATCTACTATATTTGCATGAATTGTATTGGATAATTTGCAAAAACCAACTTTCTTTTCGACCGTAATTCCGGGATAATTTCCCACTTGTTGATTCAAGCCTGTAAGCTGGTTGAAAACGGAAGTTTTCCCAACATTAGGATTCCCGATTAATGCGACATTGATGTTTTGCTTGCTCATTTCAGCTTATTGTTCAATAATTTCAACTTCAATTTCACTAGCAGTTTCAATACGAATTGCAAGATGTGAACCGTTTATATCTAAATATAACGGATCGCCAAAAGGGGCAATTTGAAGTAATTGAACCTGATTTCCAGGCAAACAGCCCATCTCCAATAGTTTTAACGGAATGGCCTCAACATCAAAATTGATGATGATTGCTTTATCCCCTTTTTTTAAGCTGGCTATTGTAGTTTGCAATTCTTATTTAGATTGAATTTAGATTGCAAAAGTACAGATAAAAATAGAATATTAGCTGATAATTATCAGGTTTACTAATTTTTTTCGTCTTCTAAAAGCCAATTAATATCTTCGATTAAGCGTGTCATTTCTTCTTTTTTTGTACCGTCATAAAAGCCACGAACGCGTCTTTTAGCATCTACAAGAACAAAGTTTTCAGTGTGAACCATGTCGTATAATTCGTCTGGTTTTCCTTGTTTTACGGCCAAATAGGATTTTCTAGCCATGGTATAAATCGCTTTTTTGTCGCCTGTAACTAAGTTCCATTTGCTATCGATCACACCATTTAATTTGGCATACGCTTTCAAAGCGGGAACATCGTCAGTATCCGGAAGAACAGAATGAGATAGCAACATTACCTTTGGATTATGAAGAAATTCTTTTTGAATTTCCACCAAATTAGTTGTCATTTTTGGGCAAATAGAGCCACAAGTGGTGAAGAAAAAGTCGGCCACATAAATCTTCCCTTCGTAGTTTTTTTGGGTGATAGTTTTTCCGTTTTGATTGGTAAACGAAAAATCGGCAATATGGTGTTTGTTCGCAATATATTGTATCGTAGAATCTACTAATTCAGGGTTTACATCCGCAGGATTGTAAATTGGTAAGCTTTTTATAGGCTTCAAGGCCGAATAAAATAAGGATAGGACAACGACTGAAAACACTAAAAACCCAATAATGAATTTTCGGTATTGGTATAAAAGAGACTTCATATGAATATTTTGCTGCAAAAATACGAAATGACTTTTGATTTAAATTATAACCAAGTTGTTTTCGAATGAATTGGGGTTTTAATTAAAAAATTATGAATATTTTTGTGAGTATAACCAATCCCTTAAAACTAATGAAAATAAATTTCAATAAACAGTTATTTTTCGTAATTCCTGCAATCTTAGGGTTTACTTCTTCGCAAGCACAGAACACCCCAGCGAGTAAAGAACCAGGAATTAATGTTTCGTATATGGATACGAAAGTAAGACCAAACGATGATTTTTTCAGATTTGTAAACGGAACTTGGTTTGATAAAACCCAAATTCCAAATGACAAAACCTCTTGGGGAAGCTTCAACGAATTGCGTAAAAAAACAGATATTGATGCTTTGAATATTTTGAAAGAAGCGGCCAAAAACCCAAAATATAAATCGAATACTGATCAGGGTAAAGCCGTAAATCTTTATAAAACGGTTATGGATACCGTTAGTCGAAATAAACAAGGTCTGTCTCCGCTAAAACCCTATTTGGCCAAAATTAACGCCGTAAAAAATAGTAAAGATTTACAAGCTTTGTTAATTGAAATGGAACCATATGGAGGTATTGGTTTTTTTGGCGTTGGTATAGATGCAGATGCAAAAAATAGTAACAGAAATGTGATTTCTGTTGGTCCAGCAAGTTTAGGTTTACCGGATCGTGATTATTATGTTTCTGATGATAAAGACTCGAAAGAAAAGCGAGAAAAATATGTTTTGCATGTAGCTAGAATGCTTCAGTTTCTGGGAGAAAAACCATTGAAAGCAAATACAGATGCTGCAACAATTTTAGCATTTGAAATAGCATTATCTAAACCAAGATTTGATAGAGTAGAAAGACGCGACCGCAGAAAATCATATAATCCGATGAAGGTTTCCGATCTGCAGAAACTTACTCCTACAATAGATTGGAACACTTACTTGACAAATGTGGGTCTAAAAAATGTAGATTCTTTAATTGTTTCGCAACCTAAATATATGTCTGCTTTAGAGACAATTTTCAAAGAAAATAAAGTAGAAGATTGGAAAACTTATTTGCGTTGGAACTTGTTAAACCAATCAACAAACTCATTAACAACGGATATTGAGTATGCTAACTGGGAGTTTTATGGAAAAACGTTGACAGGAGCAATCAAACAAAGAGCGCGTGACGAAAGAGCTTTGCAAGTAATAAATGGTTCGGTTGGGGAAGCGCTTGGGAAATTATATGTAGAAAAAATGTTTCCGGCTGAAGCCAAAGAGAAAGCAGGAAAAATGATTAAGAATGTTTTTCTAGCCTTCGAAAACCGCATCAATAACTTGCCATGGATGTCTCCAGATACTAAGAAAAGTGCGATTGAAAAACTTCAAAAATCAACTATAAAAATAGGTTATCCTGATAAGTGGAAAGATTATTCTGCTTTAACTTTGAAAAGCCCAGAAGATGGAGGGACGTATTTTGAGAACTCGAAAAATCTTGCAAAATGGAGTTTTCAAGAAGATTTAGACAAGCGATTTAAACCAGTAGACAAAACCGAATGGGGAATGTCGCCACAAACTGTAAATGCGTATTACAATCCTTCCTATAACGAAATTGTGTTTCCAGCAGCAATTCTGCAACCGCCTTTTTATAATTATCAAGCCGATGAAGCCGTTAATTATGGTGGAATTGGAGCCGTTATTGGTCATGAAATCTCTCATGGTTTTGATGATTCGGGTGCGCGTTACAATGCCGATGGCAACTTGAAAGATTGGTGGACAGCCGATGATTTAAAACAATTCACTGCATTGACAGGTGCACTTGCCACACAATATAGCGCTTTGCAACCTTTGCCAGGAATTTTTGTTGACGGGAAATTTACTTTGGGAGAAAATATAGGTGATTTAGGCGGAGTAAATGCTGCTTATGATGGATTACAACTTTATTTAAAAACCAATGGCAATCCCGGTTTAATTGATGGTTTTACACCAGAACAACGTTTCTTTATTTCTTGGACAACCGTTTGGCGAACAAAAACTCGGGACGAAGCCATAAAAAATAGTGTCAAAACGGATCCACATTCTCCAGGAATGTATCGTGCTTATGTTCCTTTACAAAATGTAGATTCGTTTTATGAAGCTTTCAAACTTCAACCCGGCGACGGAATGTATCTTGCGCCAGAGAAACGAGTAAAAATTTGGTAAAAAATATATTTTTTTAAAAATTCCCAAGTGTGAGCTTGGGTTTTTTTTGTTTTACTATTATTTAATTCCGTCCTTTCCGCATCGAATAATTTACCATATATAAGCCACCTAAAGTGATTATACCCCCTATAGCAATTGCAATAGAAAGGGGTTCACCAAAAATTAGGGATCCTAATAACACAGCAATAATTGGATTCACATAAGCATAAATACTATTTATTTCTGGTGGAAGTTTTTGCAACATGTAGATAAAAGCAATAAAAGTAAGTACAGATCCAACAATTACTAAATATGCAATTGCCCACCAAGAATTCGACGAAATAGAACTTAAAGTAACCCCTGTGCCGGTGGCCCCCGTAATAGCAAAGAGCAGAATACTAGAAATTAGCATTTGTAATCCTAGACTAAAATACGGATTGAAACTTGCTGCCTTTTTCTTGGTATACAAACTGCCAAATGCCCAACTTAAAGTTGATAATACGGAAAGAATAATACCAAATCGAAAATCAGGATTTAGGAAATCACCTAGATGATCATAGAAAATTACGCAAACGCCACCAAAACTAATTATGAGTCCAAATACGGCTAATCGGACTAATTTTTCCCCACTAAAAATGGAGATAATTACAATCCATAATGGGAAAACAGCATTGATAATAGCGCCTAAACCGCTGCTTATATATTTTACCCCCCAGGTGCTTAAACCGTTACTTAATGCAAAATTCAGTATACTCAAAATGAGAATGGTTCGCCATTGTTTGCCTTTCGGCCAAGGTGTTTTTATAAACAAAAAATAGGAAACATAAAGAATTCCACCTATAAATTGTCTCATTCCGGCGAGTTGTAATGCAGGCATATGACGCACTCCTTCCTTTGATGCAATCCATGTGGTCCCCCAAAAAAAGCATACAAAACACAAGGCGAGTATTGGTAAACCAATTGCATTTACTTTTGTCGAAACTACTTTTTGTATTTTTTTCTTCACGTTATAGATTTTTTTTTGAGAACGAATACCCCAAAACTTTTTCGACTTTCGAACTCAAAACAATTTTGCCAAAAGTAGGCAATTGATAATTAAATTCCGGCAAAGCCAAATTCAATTCTGCCGCTTTTTGTGTGTAATATTCTTTGCGATTCGGGTGAAAAGGCGCAACACCATTAAAGGTTTCTCCCCAACTATTTATTTCGATAATCTTCATTATTATACCAATGCAATCTTCTTGGTGAATGAGGTTTATGGGAGCATTTGGGTTTTCAATATTTGTTCTTCCAGCAAGAAAATGCACAGGATGTCGGTCTTCGCCAATCAATCCTCCAAAACGTAAAACGGTGGTTTTAAAGTTAGTATTCTTTTGCAAAAGTTGTTCTGTTTGTAACAATTGCTTGCCGCCTTCTGTTTCTGGATGAGGCTCGGTTTCTTCGGCAATAATAGAATTAGCATCTCCATAAACTGAAGTTGAACTTACAAAAATCACGTTTTCGATTTCGGATTTTTCGATAAAAGGAATTAAAGTTTCTATTTTTCCAACAAATGACAATCCGAGCGCATTCAAAGGATCTTTTGAATTTCCTCTTAATTTGGGTGGAATATCGATAATCAAGATTTTGCTTCCTCGCAAAAAGGCTTCGATATTTCCGGAAATACTATCGCTGTCAAGGGTAATTTGAAAAGGTCGAATTCCCGAGTTTTCCAACACCGAAAGTTTCTCGCTCGATGTTGTCGAACCATTTACTGAAAATCCGTTTTGCAGCAAGGCTTTCGCCAAAGGCAAACCCAACCAACCGCAACCAAGAATACTAATTTGTGTCATTGTGAAAAAAATTGAGTTCTCAAAAGTAGTTTAAAAAGGGGATTAAATAGTCGGATAATCTATAATCTCGGGTTTTCTTATTCGTGTTGAATACGCAATAAAATCAAGCTGTTAGCTTTAGTATTTTCGCTATTGATATTCTATCCTTTTTTGTAACAATTTGCTTGCGTTCTTTTTGGGCAATTTCTTTATCGTCTTTGTTGATGAGGTAATTCAAGGCTTCATAAATGTCACTAAATTTTTTGTCGTATTTGGTTTCTATTTCCATTAATTTAGCATTGAATTCTTTGTGTTCCAGAGCATATCTTCGTATCATAACAAAAGTTCTCATTATAGCAATATTCACATTTAGGGCCACTTCCGAATTTAAAACCCCGCTAAGCATAGCAACTCCTTGTTCAGTAAAAGCAAAAGGCGTTACAATTATGTTTCTTTTATTTTGGTATGCGGTCACAATTTGTGACCGCATACTTTCCCATTCTTCAATAGTTAATCGAAACATAAAATCAACAGGAAATCTCTTGATATTTCTTTTGACGGCTTGGTTTAAAACTTTTGTTTCTACTTCGTAAAGCATTGCCAAATCAAAGTCAAGTATGACTTTTTGACCTCGAATGTTAACTATTTTAGATTGTAATGTTGCTAATTCCAAATTAGGTTATTTATGTTAATATGTCAACACAATTTGTGACGACATATTACTATTTTTTCAAACTATCTTTCACTACTGTTACGCTATCTTTTTTTATAACAAATCTATTTCTAGTGTTCAAAGGTTTTACTTCAACTACTCTCGCAATTGCTTTTATTTTCTGATTAATAACCACAGCATCATTCATTACGAATGGCGTTGGCATCATCCAATTGGCTCTTTTTGCCATCGAAAACAACGGATTATTCATCAAATCGAAAGAGCTTTCCATTAGATCCATATCCAAAACGCTCGTAGTTTTTATATTAAATTCCATTTCCAGCGGAAGTTGATCTACCACATAATAGCTCAACAATTTTTTGCCTTTTCGTTCGTAAACAGCTCCTTTCTGACCTAATAGCGATATGCCATTGGCTTTAAAATTTTGAATATCTAAATCTTCATTGGCAAAAATATCATACCGATTTACTTTTCTGTTGGGAGTAATTCGAATTTTTAAATAACGATTGGTCTCAGAAACACTGTCTTTCAGAAATTCGATGGTGGGTCTGGCGATGTTTTTCAATGGCGCATCAGCCATAAATGTAAATGCAGTATTGTACTTGCTTTTCAAAGGATTAGCATTTAAACCGTTGGCTATTTTTGGATTTTGTCCTAAATAACCGCGTGTCCATTCATCAAGATTGGTGTCGTAAGTTGTCCAAACTGCTTTGTTGGTATTGGCATCAAGTAGGTACAATAAACTATTCGATTTGGCTTTTCCTGGTTCATAATTCGATAGATAATGTGCTTTTGCAAAGAAACCAATAGCAGCAATAAATAGGAAAAATGACCATTTCTTTTTTCGAGCAAACGAACCAAAAAGAGGCAATAACAAACCAAAAACTAAAGCAGTTAAAATGGCACTCCCGAATAATAATTTTAATCCCAAACCTATCGGAAACATATGAATAAGTGGTGCAATAAGAAACAATGCTGGAATACTTAAAACAAGATTCAGGATTGGTTTTGATTTTTGGGTTATGATAAACGAAGCCAACATAATCAATCCTGAAAACACAGGAAGAATCAAAAATCCTGCGCCTTTCAGTTTCAAACCAATAACAAAATTAATAATAATCCAAATAAATAATGGAGCGATAGAATGGTTTATCGTTGCTTTTTTGGCAGAGAAGCGTTGATAAAAAACAAAACAAATAGATAAACTCAAAAGTATAAAAGCAATAATGTACGAATGTCCATTGTAGGTAAATCCGTTGAGTAAATCGTTGTATTGCGGATAGACTTTTAGCAATAATTTCCATCCAAAAAAAGTGATCAATCCGGAGGTAATCATTGCGCTCAAAAACGGAATAAACCCTTTTGTCATTTCTTGAAATGATAAAATTCGTTTGGCCAAACCAAAGAAAATCAAAATCACAAAAAGTATAAATGCAAGAATCACCATAGGTAAAACCCATGCAAATGGATAACTTATAAAAGTAAATGGAATCGTAAAATAAACATCATCATTTTTATTTTTGGTAGTTTTTAAATCGGTATTCGAAAAGTAATTTAGCAATGGCATCAAGTAAGTTCCTTGATGTTCTAGTGTATTAGTGCTCAAATGATGGAGATTGTCTTGAGCAGAATGGTAATTGTAATGTCCGTCAATAAAGGCAAAATTGTAGCCTTGAATATTACCTTGTTCTCTAAAAACGGTTAGATCGGTATCATTGGGAAGCATTTTATAAATACTGTACATCAAAGAATTTGAAACCGGATATTTCGTATTTGCAGCGGCGAATTCTTTCACAAGTCCACTATTTCCTTCATTGGTTTCCATCAACATATAACTGGGTCCTGAAGAACCGCGCGCTTCAAAATTGAGCACCAAACCCACTTCTTTTGCCCATTTATGTTGCGTTACAAAAAGAGCAGCACCGTTCAAACCTAATTCTTCGCCGTCCGTAAACAGAATAATGATGTCGTTTTTGTGTTGTTTTTTATTATAAATAAAAGCACGAACACTTTCGAGAATTGTCGCCACCCCAGAACCAGCATCACTTGCGCCTTTTGAAGCCGAATGTGGCGCGCTATCATAATGCGAAAGTAACAGCAATGCTTTATCATTGTTAGTCCCTTTTATCCGAGCCATAACATTCTTGCATTTGGTCAATGTTCCCCAATCCGAAAAGGAAAAACCTTCCTGAATCGAAGTTTTCAAACCCATTTTTTGTAATTCATTTTGAAGATAATTCGCAACGTCTTCATGATTTTCGGAACCTACAAAATGTGGCTTTTTCGAAATATTTTTTACTTGTTCTAAAGCTCTTTTGGTAGAAAATTCCGAAAGTGGAACGTCATTAGAAGTAATAATGTGGGGCATCATTGTAGCGAAAACAAATCCAAGAATTACGAGGATAAATAACGCAGAAAAAACAGAGGAAATGTTTTTTTTCATAATGGTAAATATTTGGAATCTAAATTTCTTTTTTAACAAGCATATAATAGTCGTCTTCAAGAAGGCGATACCCTTGATCATATACAAAACAGTAGGTATTTCCGGTTTTTGTTTGCAAAATATTGGTTAAAAACTCAAAATCAAAACCCTTACTCAATAGTTTTGTGCGTGTAGTTTTGCCTTTTCCATCAACATTCAATGCCGAAAGAATGCGGTAATTCTTGCGCAACTTATTGTTTACGTTGCGCATAAAATTGGTACTGTCTTTATTTATTTTGTTGTTATACCCATTACGACACCCGTCACTGCAGAACTTTTTGTCCTCGCGACCTACAATTTTGTCTCCGCATTCTAGGCAGTTTTTGTCCATAATTTTATTTTTTTAGGAGCGAAATAATAGTACTTTTCTGTTCTAATCGTTCCTGCTCTTACCTTTATCTCTTCACTTCGTTAAGAGGATATCGGCTTGATTAGGGCTACTCACAATCAGTATTTTGTATTTTTAAACTACAAGTTAAATATTTATAATTCAATCAAATATAAACAAAATTTCCCACTTACAAACGTTTACAAATAGTTACAACCGAAAGTAAATAGTTATTAACCGAATAATCTTTTGGTTCTGTCTCATCTTTGCCATGTTGATTGAAACGAATCCTTCAACAAACATATACTAACAATTTAAATTTATACGCCATGAATGCATTAAGAAACAAAGTACAGTTAATTGGACATGTAGGAAACGATCCAGAAATCAAAAACCTTGAAGGAGGAAAAAAAGTAGCTAATTTGACTATCGCCACAAACGATAGCTATAAAAACGAAAAAGGCGAAAAAGTAGAACAAACCGAATGGCACAAAGTTGTTGCTTGGGGAAAAACTGCCGAAATCATAGAAAAATACGTAACCAAAGGCAAAGAAATAGCCATTGAAGGAAAACTAACCCACAGAAGTTATGACGATAAAAATGGTGAAAAACGATACATTACCGAAGTTGTAGCTAATGACATTCTTTTATTAGGAAAATAACAATACATACTATTTAATAAGGGTTCCAATTTTTGGGAACCCTTATTTTTTTATTAAATACTAAACCTGTTGAGTGTTATTAATAAAAAGTCTAACTAATTATACATTTTTAAGAATGATTCACCTAGAATCCTTTTAAAAAGAGTTACAGAGTCCAATCTTCGGTTAACATAACTAAGATATAAGCGTCTTCTAAAAACTAATAAAAATATATGTTTGTATATGTTTAAAACATAAATAAATTGAATTACACCCAACGGGTTAAACACTAAAATTGATTATAATAATCTCTTAATTACATCTGTCATTTTTTCGAAGGCATAAAAATTATCGTGTTTTACTTCGTAATCAATTCTTTCGTGCGCCCAAGTGGTGTGAAACGGAATATGTACGGCGTGTCCGCCAATGGCTAAAACCGGCAAAACATCCGATTTCAGGGAGTTTCCAATCATAAAAAACTCTGATGGTTGAATCTCCAAACGTTTTATCAAATCCGAATAATCTTTTTCTTGCTTGTCTGCCATAACTTCAATATGGTGAAAAAAATGCCCCAAACCCGAATCATGTAACTTCCTGCGTTGGTCTAATAAATCGCCTTTGGTGGCAACAACCAATTTGTATTTGGAGTGTAAAGCTTGCAAAGTTTCTTCAACACCGTCTAATAAAACAATAGGTTTCTCAAGTAATTCTTTCCCGTATTCAATGATTTTTTCAATAATTTCGACAGGAATTGTATTGTTTGAAATCTTCATCGCCGCCTCAATCATCGAAAGAATATAGGCTTTGATTCCGTATCCGTAGATTTTCAAATTATCGATTTCGACCTTAAAAAGCTCTTGCGAAATTCCTTGATGCGACAAATAATCTTCCATCAAACCACAGAATTTTTGTTCCGTTTCCTGAAAATAAGGTTCATTGATAAACAAGGTATCATCAGCGTCGAAAGCAATTACTTTTAGGTTCATTTGTTATTTTTTTAAACACAAATTTCACAGATTTACACAAATTAATCTGTGCTAATCTGTGAAATCCGTGTTAGTATTATTTAATTTATCGTTTCGCCATTCGCAACGCCATCCGAATCAGGATTTACGAAAGCCAGTTTTCCTTCGGCATTTGTAGTCATCAAAATCATTCCTTGACTTTCTACACCACGAAGGTTTCTTGGAGCTAAATTCACTAAAACAGTCACGCGTTTTCCAACGATTTCTTCGGGCGAAAAACTCTCAGCAATTCCTGAAACTATGGTGCGAACGTCAATTCCTGTATCGACTTTTAAAATTAAAAGCTTGTTCGCTTTTGGCATTTTTTCGGCTTCTAGAATCGTTCCTACTCGCAAATCCATTTTGGAGAAATCATCAAACTGAATCAATTCTTTTTGTGGTTCGGCCACTTTGTTTTCTGCGATATTGGCGGTTTTTGTAGCTTCTAATTTATCTATTTGTTTTTGAATTTCTTCATCTTCAATTTTGGCAAAAAGCAATTCGGCTTCCCCAATTTGATGTCCGGCAGGAATCAAATCTGAAAAATCTGCAACTGTTTTCCAACCTATTTTTTCTCCAATATTTAAAATTCTTGACAATTTTGTAGCAGTAAATGGCAAGAAAGGTTCGCAAAGTGAACTCAAAGCAGCGGCAATTTGCAAAGCCACGTACATTTGGGTTTGTACACGAGCTGGATTTGTTTTTATCATTTTCCAAGGCTCTTCGTCAGCCAAATATTTGTTTCCCAAACGGGCAACATTCATCAATTCGCCCAAAGCTTCACGGAATCGATACCGTTCCAAAGAACTCGAAATCACAGCTGGATACGCTTTCAATTCGGTCAATGTAGCCTCATCCACTTCAGAAAGTGCGTTCGGACTTGGAACAATTCCTTCGTAATATTTATTGGTTAAAACCACCACACGATTGATAAAGTTTCCAAAAATTGCCACTAGTTCATTATTGTTTCTAGCCTGAAAATCTTTCCAAGTAAAATCATTATCCTTGGTTTCTGGCGCATTCGATGTCAACGCATAACGCAAAACATCTTGCTGATTCGGAAATTCTTCCAAATATTCGTGCAACCAAACCGCCCAGTTTTTTGACGTAGATAATTTATTTCCTTCCAAGTTCAAGAACTCATTGGCAGGAACGTTATCCGGCAAAATATAACTTCCTTCGGCTTTCAACATCGCCGGAAAAATGATGCAATGAAAAACAATATTGTCTTTCCCAATAAAATGAACCAGTTTTGTATCTTGATCTTTCCAGTAAGGTTCCCAATCTTTTCCTTCTCTCGTCGCCCATTCTTTCGATGATGAAATATAGCCAATTGGGGCGTCAAACCACACATATAATTTTTTTCCTTCGGCACCTTCAACCGGAACATCAATTCCCCAATCCAAGTCACGAGTTACTGCGCGAGGTTCCAATCCGCCGTCAATCCAAGATTTTACTTGTCCGTAAACATTGGGTTTCCAGTCATTTTTATGTCCAACGAGAATCCATTCTTTCAAGAAATCTTCGTAACGGTCCAAAGGCAAAAACCAATGTTTCGTCGATTTCAAAATAGGCGTTTCTCCTGTAATTGTCGATTTTGGATTAATCAAATCCGTCGCGTTCAATGTCGAGCCACATTTTTCGCATTGGTCACCGTAAGCTTCTTCGTTGCCGCATTTAGGGCAAGTTCCAACAACAAAACGATCTGCCAAAAATTGATCTGCTTTTGCATCATATAATTGCTCGGTCACTTCCTCGATAAAATCACCTTTTTCATACAGTGTCTTGAAAAATTCCGAAGCCGTATCATGATGAATTTTAGCCGAAGTTCTGGAGTAATTATCAAACGAAATTCCAAAATCCGAGAACGATTTTCGGATAATTCCATCATATTTATCAATTATTTCCTGAGGCGTAACCCCTTCTTTTTTGGCTTTCATCGAAATCGCCACGCCATGTTCGTCGCTTCCACAAACAAACAAAACGTCTCTTCCTTGCAATCTTAAATAACGAGAATAAATATCTGAAGGCACGTAAACACCCGCCAAATGCCCAATATGAATGGGTCCGTTTGTGTAGGGTAACGCCGCCGTGATAGTATATCTTTTTGGATTCAGTATCATAATAGAATTTAGTGAAATGCAAAAATAAGATTTTTTATCATAGCGACAACTTGCGCATTGACTGTTCTTTATAATGGCTATGATTTGTTTGAGTCTAATTTTGATTGGATGAATTTTAGATAAAAAATTTAGGGGTAAATAATAATTGATTAATTATCTTACTAATTTTAAAGTAGACTCTTTTTGTTTTTTAACAATTTAATAATTATTAGAAAATCAAAGTTTTACAGAGCCCTACTACCTTTGTCATCATTAAAAAATATATTTAAACCCGTCTTTTGGCTCAATCTTAAATGGTATTCCAAAACAAAGCGTTTGATTTTTTTATTTTTATTACCAATTAATCAATTTTTTTTTATTTTTGAAAAATTTTAAGAATAAAAACAAGAATTAATAAATTTATAATGCCTAAAACTAACAAACTGAAATCTGCTTCTTTAGAAGATTCAATATTGAAAATTGAAACAAAATCCGGAGAAACTACCGAGATTTCGGTTAAAGCAGTTACTAAAGTATATATTAAAAAAGCAAATGTTCCTTTTTACTATTGGTTATTGTTTTTTTTACTTTTGGCTTTGATTTGCGTAGTCGCGTATTTTTTTATTGATTCGAAACTCTCTGTTTTTATTTTTATTTTGCTGTTTTTTTATTTTAACAAGAAAGATTTTAGTCGTAAATCCTATAATTTTGTTGTTGAATTTAATGATAAGAAAACGTATTCAGCTAAAATTCCTTATTCTATGAAGGAAGAAATTAAAAGTTTGATTTGGAATATACGTGCTATTCTAATTTTAAACACATAATTTTTTATTAAAATCCTATACCTCTTTTAACTTTCTTGTTCATTTAAGTTTTAATTTGTTTAACTAAAATTGGCTTATAATAGTTAACCTCAATTCGAGATTCCGTTTCCAACACTTTTTTTGAAATAGACGAAAATCTTGTTACTTTGAACATTAATTTTCTAAAAACCCATCCCGATTTCAAAGTGCTTTCCGTTGATGATAGGTTTGCCACTTTGGAAGAATTCATAGGTCACGAGATTAAAAGAGAGTAGCTATTTATTTCACAAAGACATTTTTTTTAAATTAGTTTCACAGAATCACGAAGAAATTTCACAAAGACCCACAAATAATTTTTTATATATCTTAAAAAACTTCGTGAATCTTTGTGTCTCTTTAGTGAATCTTAGCGAAATAGCTTTTCCCCAAAAATTTTGTCTGATTTCTATCAAACATTTCCTTAAATTTGCTTCCGTTATTATTAAAGTTAGCCTTAAAAAAATCAAGCTATGTTACAAATTGCATTTATTAGAGAGAATCAAGAAAAAGTAATCAAGGCTTTGGCCAAAAGAAATATGGATGCTACCGCTATAGTTCAAGAAGTGGTACAACTAGATGAAAGACGTCGCGCTACGCAAGTGGAATTGGACAACATTTTATCCGAATCTAATAAATTGTCGAAAGACATAGGCGAATTGATGAAAGGTGGCGAAAAAGCAAAAGCCGCAATCCTCAAAGAAAAAACGGTTTTGTTGAAAGAAAAAAGCAAAGCTTTGGCCGAAACTGCAGATCAATTGGCTGCTGAACTTTTAGAAAAATTATATACTTTACCCAATCTTCCCGCTGATATTGTTCCCGAAGGAAAAACACCGGAGGAAAATTTAAACATTTTTGAGGAAGGCGATATCCCAGTTTTGCACGAAGGAGCGCAACCACATTGGGAATTAGTAAAAAAATACGACATCATCGATTTCGAATTAGGAAATAAAATTACCGGTGCAGGATTTCCGGTTTACAAAGGAAAAGGAGCCAAATTACAACGTGCCTTAATCAATTATTTTTTAGATAAAAATACGGCTGCAGGTTACAATGAAGTTCAGGTTCCGCATATGGTCAACGAAGCTTCGGCTTATGGAACAGGACAATTGCCAGACAAAGAAGGGCAAATGTACCACGACGCCACCGATAATTTATATTTGATTCCAACGGCCGAAGTTCCGGTAACGAATTTATTTCGTGACGTGATTTTGAACGAAAATGAATTACCGGTTTTAACAACCGCTTATACGCCTTGTTTCCGTCGTGAAGCCGGTTCTTATGGCGCTCACGTTCGTGGATTGAACCGTTTGCACCAATTTGACAAAGTAGAAATCGTGCGCGTGGAGCATCCTGATAAATCGTATGAAGCTTTAGAAGGAATGGTAGAACACGTAAAAAGTATTTTGCAAGAATTGAAATTACCGTATCGGATTTTGCGTCTTTGTGGTGGCGATATGGGTTTTACATCCGCGTTGACGTATGATTTTGAAGTGTATTCTACGGCGCAAGAGCGTTGGTTAGAAATTAGTTCGGTTTCTAATTTTGAGACTTTTCAAGCGAATCGTCTAAAATTGCGTTTCAAGGATAAAGACGGAAAAAACCAATTGGCACACACCTTAAACGGAAGTTCTTTGGCTTTGCCAAGAGTTCTAGCAGGAATTTTAGAAAATTACCAAACACCTGAAGGTATTGTTATTCCAGAGGTCTTGCGTGGCTTTTGTGGCTTTGATATTATTGATTAAAAATTCACCATATAAGGCATTTAAGGTCATATAAGTGTTTGTAATAATTAATAAACTATTATAAAACTTCTTTTTTCGACGAAAGGAGAAAAAGAAAAACTTATTTGACCTTAAATGCATTATATGTTTCAAAACAATGAAAAAACTCTTTCTACATATCGCCTTGTTTTTTTCATTAGTTTGTTTTTCGCAAAACGAGCAATTGGCGCAATATTATTTTGAAAAAGGTGATTTTGAAAAAGCTAAAATCAGTTTCGAAGAATTACTAAAAGCTATACCACAAAATGCCCAATATTTTCAAAGAACGGTAGATTGTTACCAGCAATTACGTCAATATGATGTTGCCGAAAAAGCAATCAAAGAGCGTTTAGACAAATACAAACAAGCCAATCTTTTGGTCGAATTGGGTTATAATTTCCAGCTGCAGAAAAAGGATGATTCTGCCAAAAAGCACTATGACGAAGCTATAGACCGAATCAAGAAAAACCCAAACGAAGTATATAGCATTTCTAATTCTTTTGAGAAAAAAGTGCTGATTGATTATGCTTTAAAATCGTATCAAACCGCCTTGGCATTAGTGCCAACGTTTAATTTTAATTATCAAATGGCGTTGCTTTACGGACAATTGGGCAATACCGAAATGATGACTTCCACTTTCCTCGACGAAGCATTTGCTAATCCACAAAATTCGATACAAATACAAAATCAGTTGGCTATTTTTATGGTCGATAAAGGCGATGAAAGTTTTAGTGAAACTTTAAGGAAGGCATTAATTACAAGAGCGCAGAAAAATCAAGATGTTTTTTGGAACCATTATTTGAGTTGGTTTTATTTACAACAAAAAGAGTTTAGCAAGGCTTTTATCCAAGAAAAATCGATCTATAAACGCAATCCTGAATCGCTTTCGAGCATCGTAAATTTAGGGCAACTCGCTATTGAAGATGATGATCAAGAAGCTGCAAAGGAAATTTTAGGATTTGTATTAGAAAACACCAAAGATTTGCAACTCCTAATTCAAGCCAATTCCTATTTGTTGAAAATGAAAATTGAAAAGGCGCAAGAAAAAGATTTCTTAGCTATCAACACCGAATTATCCGTTTTATTGAAGCAATATGAAATAAGTCCATTTACGTTATCTTTACAACTTATTCAGGCCCATTTTGTGGCATTTAATTTACGAAAACCGGAGGAAGGTAAAGCAATAGTTAAGAAAGCACTCGAAATGCATTTGAATGATTTTGATGTGGCTAAGGCCAAAATGGAGTTAGCGGATATTTTGCTTTACGAAGAAAAATACAATCAGGCTTTGCTTTATTATTCGCAAATTGAAGAAAATTTAAAGAACGATGAGGTAGCTCATGAAGCCAGTTTGAAAGCGGCCAAAACGAGTTATTTTCAAGGTGATTTTGTTTGGGCCTTGAAACAATTTAAGGAATTGAAAGCTGCTACTTCTGAATTGACAGCCAATGATGCCATGGAATATTTCCTTTTGATCAATGATAATACCGTCGCCGATTCGACTCAAACAGCCTTGAAACAATTTGCCAAAGGCGATTATCTTTTATATCAAAAAAGGAATCAAGAAGCGATTGTACATTTTCAATCAATTTTGAAAAATTTTAAAGGACAGGAAATAGAAGCGGTAACATTGTTACGTTTAGGTAAGATTTACGAAAATTTTGGGGATTATCATTCGGCTTTAAGCCAATATCAAGAAATTATTAATCATCATGCAGACGGAATTTATATTGACGAAGCATTGTATTTTTCGGCTGAAATAGAAAACAATAAATTACATGAACTCGAAAAAGCAAAACCGCTTTACGAGAAAATAATTATGAATCATCAAGACAGTATTTACTTTGTTGATGCAAGAAAAAAATATAGGCAATTGCGCGGCGATAAAGAACTGTAGCAGTTGATTTGGTTAATCGATTAACCAAATCAACGATTAACCAAATTAACGAAAATGATTATTTATAACGTTACCACAAACATACACGAAAGCGTTCATGATAAATGGATGATTTGGATGCAACACAAACATATTCCTGAAGTTTTAGCTACAGGAAAATTCTCATCGGCACGAATGGTGAGGGTTTTAATTGAGGAAGATATGGGAGGAACAACGTATTCTGTTCAATATACAACCGATAGCAAAGTAACTTTGGATAAATATTATCAAGAAGATGCGCCAAAATTGCGTGAAGAAGGATTGAAATTATTTGGCGATAAAATGCTGACTTTTAGGACAGAACTGGAATTGATAAGTGAACATTAAAAGCACTTTGCGCCTTCGTGGCAAAATAAATTTAAAAATACGTGAGATAGCTTCGTGCCTCTCAATGACTAAATGGAAAAAGTAAAAGCAAAAAAACACCTCGGACAACATTTCTTAAAAGACGAAAGCATCGCCAAAGCAATTGCTGATACTTTGAATCTAGAAGGTTACGATGATGTTTTAGAAATAGGTCCAGGAATGGGAGTTTTGACAAAGTATTTATTAGAGAAACCAATTCATACTTATGTTATTGAAATTGACACAGAATCAGTTACGTATTTAGATGAAAATTATCCAAAATTGAATGATAAGATTATTTCTAAGGATTTTTTGAAATACAATATAAATGAAGTTTTTGAAGGGAAACAATTCGCTATAATTGGAAATTTTCCCTATAATATTTCGACACAAATCGTATTTAAAGCATTAGAATATAGGGATCAAATTCCTGAATTTGCAGGAATGTTCCAGAAAGAAGTTGCGCAACGGATATGCGAAAAAAAGGGAACAAAGTCTTATGGGATTCTTTCGGTTCTAGTTCAGGCTTTTTACGATGCTGAATATTTGTTTACGGTCGACGAACACGTTTTTATTCCACCACCAAAAGTAAAATCGGGTGTTTTGCGTTTGCGAAGAAAAGAAAATTATAGCTTACCTTGCGGCGAAAAATTGTTTTTTACTGTTGTCAAAACTGCTTTTCAACAAAGACGGAAGACATTACGCAACAGTTTAAAAACATTAAATTTATCTGATAATTTGAGAGAAGACCTTATCTTTGACCTTAGGCCAGAACAATTGAATGTGGAGCAATTTATAGCAATTACCCAAAAAATAGAAGCGGATGGAATTTAAAATCACAAAAAAATTCATTAACGATTTAAAAGAACTTATCAATAGCAATAATAGAGAACAATTAGAGCTATTACTTACTGAAGTTCACTATGCTGATATTGCTGAGATTCTTGAAAAATTAAGTTTCAAAAAAGCTATTTACATTTTCAAAGTTTTAGATAGTGAAAAAACAGCTGAGATTTTATTAGAACTTAATGACGATTTACGAGAGAAAATATTAGGAAGACTTTCTTCTAAAGAAATTGCTGAAGTTCTAGACGAACTCGATACGAATGATGCAACCGATATAATCGGGGAACTTTCTCAGGTAAAAAAAGAAGAAGTAATTTCTGAGCTTGAAGATGAAGATCACGCTAAGGATATTGTTGATTTACTTCGCTATGACGAGGAAACAGCAGGGGGAATCATGCACAAAGAATTAGTAAAAGTCAATGAGAATTGGAATGTAATGACTTGTGTAAAAGAAATGCGAATACAGGCAGAAAATATTTCAAAGGTACATTCTATTTATGTTGTTGATGATAATAATATTCTCAAAGGACGTTTATCTCTTAAAGATTTGCTAACTGCGCCCACTACCAAAACACCTATTAGCCAATTTTATATTCGTAAATTAAATTATGTAGATGTTGAAATGGCAGATGTTGAGGTGGCGCGAATTATGGATAAATACGATTTAGAAGCCATTCCGGTTGTAGATGAATTAGGACGATTAGTAGGACGTATCACAATTGATGATGTTATTGATGTCATCAAAGAAGAAATTGAGAAAAGAGATACTGAAGACATTCAAAAGTTTGGAGGTTTAGAAGCGCTTGAATTGCCTTATGTGCAAACTAGACTCTTCGAAATGGTTAAAAAAAGAGCTACCTGGCTGGTTGTTTTATTTATTGGAGAAATGTTTACCGCCTCGGCGATGGGATTTTTTCAAGGGGAAATAGAAAAAGCAGTTGTTTTGGCATTATTCGTTCCGCTTATTATTTCGAGTGGTGGGAATTCGGGTTCACAAGCGGCCACTTTGATCATTCGTGCTATGGCTCTAAAAGAACTTACGTTGAAAGATTGGTGGTATGTGATGAAAAAGGAAATTGCATCTGGATTTTTATTGGGATCAATATTAGGAATTGTAGGTTTTTTAAGAATTTTGATTTGGCAACAAACAGGAATTTATGAATATGGAATTCATTGGTTTACTGTTGCTTTAACAGTTTCAATCTCGTTGGTATTTATTGTTTTGTGGGGAACTCTTTCCGGCTCAATGATACCCTTTTTATTAAAAAAACTTAAATTAGATCCAGCAACATCATCTGCTCCTTTTGTAGCCACGTTAGTCGATGTTACTGGTTTGGTTATTTATTTCACAATTGCCTCTTTATTGTTAAAAGGCAAATTGTTATAAAATTAAATTGAATATAATTATTTAAAAGAATCAATAATTAAATAAAATGAAAGTACACATTATAGGAGGAGGAAACTTAGGTGTTTCAATAGCATTAGGAATAGCAAAATTTTCGACAATAAATCAGGTTACAGTTACACGAAGAAATACGTCAAGTATTCTTTATTTAGAAAAATTGGATATTACGGTTTCAAAAGAAAATACTTTCCATATTCAAGAGGCGGATGTAATTATTTTGACTATAAAACCATATCAGGTAGATACTGTATTGGCCGAAATATTACCTTCTATTTCTAATAAAGTCATTGCTTCTGCAGTTAGTGGATTATCAATTGAAGCCCTTCAAAACAAGATTGGCGTTACAAATTATGCTGTTAGAATCATGCCAAATATTGCATCACAATTTGGTGCATCGGCCACTTGTATTGCTTTTAACGAAAAAAACAAAGAGAATGTGCAAAATGTAGTTACTCTTTTCCAAGATTTAGGAACAGCTCCAATTATTGACGAAAAGTTAATGGATGCAGCTACTGTTTTGGCAGCAAGTGGAACTGCTTTTGCATTGCGTTATATTCGTGCTTCAATGCAAGCAGGCATCGAAATAGGATTCGATTGGAAAACAGCATTGGCTATTTCGGCACAAACAGTAAAAGGAGCAGCAGAAATGATTTTGGAAGAAAATATACATCCAGAACAATTAATTGATAGAGTAACAACGCCACAAGGCTGTACGATTGCTGGTCTAAACGAAATGGAATTACACGGGTTTAGTGCTTCTTTAATAAAAGGAATAAAAACTTCTTTGAAACAAATTAAAGGGTAAATTCCGAATACTAATTTCGAAAAGGGTGTTTAACTATAAAAAGTTAAATACCCTTTTTTATGTTTTTTTAGAGCTGTTTTTCAAAGTAAATTTCAATCCTAAAAAACCTAAAATTCCCGCTATAAAAGAAGCTATTAAAATGGCGATTTTAGAAATGGCAATATCTTCAGGTTCTTTAAAAGCAAGTAACGTAATAAAAATAGACATTGTAAAACCTATTCCGCCAAGCATTCCTGCGCCAATAATAGTTTTCCAATTTAAATCTTTGGGCAAGGCGCATAATCCTAAACTAACTCCAAGTAAGGAGAATAGAAATATTCCAAGGGGTTTTCCAATGACAAGTCCCAGGATAATTCCAAGCGAATTGGCGTGAACCAGGCCTTCTTGCCAGTTTGAATTAATGGCAATACACGTATTAGCAATAGCAAAAAAGGGAAGAATTATAAAAGCCACAGGTTTGTGTAAAAAATACTGTAATCGATAAGAAGAAGTTTTTTTTCCGCCATCTCCAAACGGAATCACAAAAGCCAATAAAACACCTGTAATTGTCGCATGAACACCCGAATTGAGCATGAAATACCACATCGCAATTCCGCCAATTAAATAGGGAATTAGGTTGTGAATCTTCATTCGATTAAGAATAAACAAAACTCCCAAAATGCTTAATGCAATTCCTAAATTTAAGAAAGATATGGTTGTGGTATAAAATACCGCAATTACGATAATAGCTCCCAAATCATCCATTACGGCAAGCGCAGTCAGGAATATTTTCAAGGATGTCGGAACTCGATTTCCCAAAAGCGATAATATGCCTATGGCAAAAGCAATGTCCGTTGCCATTGGGATTCCTGCGCCATTTTGTGTTGCTGTCCCAATGTTTAACAATAAAAATAGACACGCAGGAATGAGCATTCCGCCAAATGCGCCAAAAATAGGCAAGGCAGCATTTTTGATACTCGATAATTCCCCATGATAAATTTCACGTTCTAATTCTAAACCAATTAAAAGAAAGAAAATCGTCATCAATCCATCATTGATCCAATGCGTGATAGAATGAGGACCAACATTCGTTGACCAAAATTGTATATATTCCGTTTGAATGCTTGAATTGGCAAGGAAAAGCGACAAAATAGTCACGAAAACCAGAAGAATTCCGCCCGTTTTTTCACTTTCAAAAAAGGTCTTAAATGTTGCCGTTAATCTCATTTTTTGTGTTTTATTTTCAAAAGGGTAAATTTTTAAAAATCCGTTTTAATCTGTGTTTTTGTGATAGCAAATCGGCCTTTATCGGCGTCCAAATTTTATACAAACATACACAATTGTAGCATTAAACTCTTTTACTCAAACATTAAACGGCATTTTTTTTGTTATTTTGGTAAACCAAATTTAGAAACATTTTTTATGGACATCAAGATCCTTCATATCGATAGCAATCACCCCTTACTTTGGGAACAATTACAGCAATCTGGTTTTATGAATCACGAAGATTTTACGTCTTCAAAAGAAGAAATAGAAGCTAAAATTCAAGATTATCAAGGAATTGTTATCCGAAGCCGATTTAAAATTGATAAAACATTCCTCGACAAAGCCACACATTTGCAATTTATTGCACGTGTTGGCGCAGGTTTGGAAAGTATAGATTGTGACTATGCTATTAGCAAAAATATTCAGCTTATTGCTGCTCCTGAAGGCAACAGCAATGCAGTGGCCGAACATACTTTGGGAATGATTTTATCGCTTTTTAATAATTTGAATCAAGCAGATAATGAAATAAAATCAGGACATTGGAACCGAGAAAAAAACCGTGGTCACGAACTTGATGGGAAAACCGTTGGGATTATTGGATATGGTAATATGGGAAAATCATTTGCTAAAAAATTAAGAGGTTTTGATGTTGACGTATTATGTTATGATATTATAGAAAATGTCGGCGACGCCAATGCAAGACAAGTAGGGCTAAAAGAATTTCAACAAAAAATTGATGTTTTGAGTTTGCATATTCCTTGGACACCTGAAACGGATAAAATGATTAATGGGGATTTTATTAACGCTTTTGCAAAACCATTTTGGATTTTAAACACCTCAAGAGGAAAAAATATTGTCACAGCAGATTTGGTTGAAGCAATGAAATATGGAAAAATCTATGGTGCCGGTTTAGATGTTTTAGAATATGAAAAGTTGTCCTTCGAAACACTTTTTCACGATAATGATACACCTGAAGTTTTTCAGTATTTATTGAATGCTAAAAACGTACTTCTTACTCCACACATAGCGGGTTGGACATTTGAAAGTCATGAAAGATTGGCGCAAGTGATTGTGGATAAAATCAAGTTAAAATATAATTTGCTTTAAATAATTGAAAATAAATGATTTTATTTTTTACTTTTAATCAATTAAAAATCAATTTCCTATGGAAAATTTAAAACACGAGGACTGGAATAATCCCCGACCTGTTTATCAAGACAATAAAAAAATAGCTGCTGGACTCTTGGCAATTCTTTTGGGACCTTTAGGGATTCATAAATTCCTTCTTGGTTACACGAATGAAGGCATAATTTGGTTGGTAATTAGCCTTTGTACTTGTGGAACGGTAACAAGTGTTTTGGGACTTATTGAAGGAATTATTTATCTAACAAAATCAGACCAAGAGTTTTATGAAACGTATCAAGTCAATAAAAAAGAATGGTTCTAATAATAAAAAAGCCGCATAAATTGCGGCTTTTGTTTTGTAATTCTTATTCTTTCTCGGATAACTTTCGTTCTAATTCAGCCTGAAATTCTTCCATTACCGGTTTTACGGTGCTGTCAGGAATGTCAGATATTCTTATGTACATTAAACCGTCTACCGCATTATTAAACAAAGGATCTACATTAAATGCGACCACCCGAGCATTTTGTTTGATGTATTTTTTTATCAATACGGGCAATCGCAAAGAACCTGGTTCAAGTTCATCAATAATTTTGTCAAATTTATTTAAATCGGCTTCTGCTTCATTAAAAACAAAGTCCTTATCTGCATCTTTTAGTTTTACTTTAAATGCTTTTTTCGGGTGAATATATTGAGCAATGTAGGGATCGTAAAAATTAGATTTCATAAATTCAATCATTAACGATTTCGAAAAATCGGAGAATTGATTACTAATACTTACACCACCAAGCAAGAATTTATGCTCTGGATAACGTAAAGTAATATGAATGATTCCTTTCCAAAGTAAGAAAAGAGGCATTGGTTTTTGTTGGTATTCTTTTATAATAAAAGCACGACCCATTTCGATCGATTTGCTCAGCATATCGTGTAATTCAGGTTCAAATCTAAAAAGATCGTTTAGATAAAAACCTTCGATACCATATTCAGGAAAAATTTCTGTCCCTAAACCCATTCTATATGCTCCTGCAATTTTTTTAGCATCGTCATCCCACAAAAACATATGACGGTAATGCTTATCAAAAGCGTCAATATCTGTCGATTCATTTGTACCTTCACCCACTTCTCTAAAAGTAATTTCACGCAATCTTCCTATTTCATGAAGTATATTCGGGATGTATTTTGCTTTGGCAAAAAACACTTCATAGTTCTTACTTTGCAGTAATCGGCAGTCGTTTTTTCTTAAAGAAGCTACCTCATTTATCATATTCTCTTGGCAAGCGGCATCTACAATTTCCTTTGGATTTTTTGGGATTTTTAGATTTGGCGTAGGTAAAAAAGGGGTTTCCTTTTCAAAAGGATTTGCCAGCATATACGTTTTTCGTCTTAAAAATTCTGAATATTCTTCGATGCTTGAATGCTCATTTTGTTCAGCAACAGAAATAGGTTTTCCAATACGAACTTTGATTACGCGGTGTTTTTGACTAAAAACTTCAGATGGTAATTTTGCCGTGCGTAACGTATCACTTATTTTTGATAGAAAATAAAAAAACCAGCTGTTTTTAGCATGAAAATAGATAGGAACAACAGGTACTTGAGCTTTCCTTATTACTTTTATAGCACCTTCTTCCCATGGTTTGTCAACCACAAGCTTCCCGTCTTTATAAGTCGAAACTTCTCCCGCAGGGAACATTCCTAGGGGTTTACCATCTTTTAAGTGCCGAAGGGTTTCCTTAATTCCAACCACGCTAGATTTTGCATCTTTATGATTTTCGAAAGGATTAACAGGCATTATATATTTCTTTAATGGCTCAATTCTGTGTAGAAGAAAGTTGGCAATTATTTTGAAATTAGGCTCTCTTTCGAGCATTAATTTTAATAATAAAACACCATCAATTCCTCCCAATGGGTGATTTGAAATAGTAATGTAAGCTCCTTCTTTTGGCAAACGTTTGAAATCTTGTTCTGGAATTTCGAATTTTATTTGTAAATCATCTAAAATAGCATTCAAAAACTCAACATCTTTCAAGTGTTTGTTGCCGTCGTAAAATTTGTTTAAAGTAGATATTTTAAGTGCTTTCATTAATAACCAACCTGATAAAGTACCCAAAAAACCGTACTTATCTGCGTTTATTGCTTTGGCAACTTCTTTTGCGGTAACTAAACCCATATTAATTTTGAATTAATCCAAAAACAAAGATAGCAAAAAACTCCATTTTCTTTGTTTTTTGAGAGTCAATATTTCTTGTTTTTTATTACTTTTGATATTCAAAACACTTTTAATGAAAATCATTTCTTATAACGTAAACGGAATTAGATCCGCAATTTCAAAAGGATTTATCGGCTGGATTCAACAAGTTAACCCCGATGTAATATGCCTTCAGGAAATTAAAGCAACTCCAGATCAAATTCCTCTTTTAGATTTTGAACTCGCAGGCTATCCCTATCATTACTGGTTTCCAGCAACAAAAAAAGGCTATAGTGGTGTTGCAATTTTGTCTAAAACTGAGCCCAAAAAGGTTGTTTTTGGAACTGGAATTGAGTATATGGATTTTGAAGGGAGAAATATTCGCGTTGATTTTGAAGACTTTTCGGTGATGAGTTTGTACTTGCCATCGGGAACAAATTCCGAAAGATTAGACCATAAATTCATGTACATGGATGATTTTCAAAATTATATCAACACGCTAAAAATTGAAATCCCGAACCTAGTAATCTGTGGAGATTATAACATTTGCCACGAAGCAATTGATATTCATGATCCTATTAGAAACAAAAAAGTTTCTGGTTTTTTACCCGAAGAAAGAGCTTGGTTAGACAATTTTTTGAAAAATGGATTCGTCGATAGTTTTCGATTCTTTAATAAAGAACCGGATAATTATACCTGGTGGACGGTTCGATTTCCTAGTGCAAGATTACAAAACAAAGGGTGGCGAATAGATTATTGCTTAGTTAGTGAACCCTTAAAACAAAAACTAAAAAGAGCCGTTATATTACCGGAAGCAAAACATTCCGACCATTGCCCAATATTGGTAGAACTTGAATAGTTTTATTGTAAATGAATCAATAGAGTACTATAATAAAACTAATTTTCAAATGTCATCAAAAATAAAAATAATGAAAAATCTTTTGCTAATTCTTTTTTTCGGATTATTTTTTTTAAAGTCCCATTCTCAAGTTAATTATGAAAAGGCTTATTTTATAGATAATAAAAATGTTAGAACAGAATGTTTTATTAAGAATAAGGACTTATATAACAATCCAAATTCTTTTGAATATAAGTTAAGTCCAGAAGATAATTTTGTGAAAATTGGTGAAATTAGCAACATTAAGGAATTTGGGATTATCGACTTTATAAAATTTGAGAGGAATATTGTAAAAATGGATATGTCAAGTATTAATCTTGATAAGTTAAGTGAAAAAAATGAACCTGAATGGAAGGAACAAACACTTTTTCTTAGAGTATTGATTGATGGCAAAGCTACTTTGTATGAATATAAAAATGAGAATTTGAGAAGGTATTTTTACAAATTGAATAATTCTGCTGTACAACAACTCATCTATAAAAGGTATTTTGTAGAAAACACAAGTCATACAGAGACAGCTGCAAATAATGATTTTCAAAAGCAATTATATTCAGAGATATACTGTGAGAACATGCCGATTAATAGTATTCTTAAACTTGAATATAGGAGTGATGATTTGTCAAGTTATTTTGTAGAATATAACATTTGTCAAAATTATAATTATATAAATTATAAAAATAAGGAGGCAAAAGGCAGTGTGAATTTTAAAATGAAGGAAGGTTTAGTTTTTTCTAAACTTCAAATTCCTTTCGGCACCAATTTTTCATATATAGATTTTGGTGCAAAAATCAGCAACAATATTGCTGGAGAAGTTGAATATATATCACCTTTTAATAGAAATAAATGGTCTATTTATTTAGGAACAGGTTATCAAACCTATAAAAAAAAGACGGATTATAAAATTATAAATGATTCTGGCGTCTTATTCGCAAATGATATAATTCATAAATTTGAAACAGATTATAAATATTTTGATTTAATTTTTGGAATAAGACATTATATGTTTTTAAATGACAAGTCTAGTATCTACCTGAATATAGGATATGTTTTTGGTTTGCCTATGAATTCGACTATTAAAATTGACGATATATTATATCGAGAAATTTATACTCGAATGGGAGTTACTTATGGTTTAGGCTATAATTATAAATCAAAATATAACCTAGAATTTAGGATAAGTAGTAACCATTTAGATAAATATTATGCGTATTCCCAATATGATTCTTTTTCGTTGGTTTTTGGATACACATTATTTAATAATAAATAACATAAATAAAAATGATAAAAAAAATTTCCCTTGGATTGCTAGTAGTGGCACTTTCAACTTCTTGTGTTTCTAAGAAAATATACAATGATTTAGAAAATAAATATGCCAATTTAAAGAAAGAAAACCGAAGTATGTCAGACGAAAATGCTGATTTATTAAAATCGAAAAACCAATTGGAATTGGATCGTACTTCATTAAATAAAGAATTAGAAAAAGCAAAATCGGAGCGTGATAAATGGCGAGCTGATTATAATGCTGCAAATGAAAAATTGAATCTTTTGCAGGATTCTTATACTGCTTTGGAAAAAAACAGCAATGAATCTCTTAAGGCAAATATGGCCAAAAACCGTGATTTGTTAGCTGAATTAGAAGCTAAAGGAAAAGCTTTGGCTTTAGATAAAGAACGTCTAGACAAAAGTAATCAAAGATTGACAGAGCTTGAGGCTTTGATTGCTGCTAAAGAAGCCGGAATGCTCAAACTGAAAGAAGCACTCTCTAACGCACTAAATAGTTTCGAAGGAAAAGGGTTGACAATTGAACAAAAAAACGGCAAAGTTTATGTTTCTATGGAGAACAAGTTACTATTCAGTTCTGGAAGTTGGGCGGTAGGTACTGAAGGTAAAAAAGCAGTTGTTGAGGTGGGAAAAGTATTAGGAGACAATCCCGATATCTCTGTTCTTATCGAAGGTCATACGGATGATGTTCCTTATGGAGGTTCAGGTGCTATTGCTGACAACTGGGATTTATCAACCAAAAGAGCTACTTCGATTGTCGCTATTTTGAGTGAAAACAAAAAAATAAATAAACAAAATTTAACTGCAGCAGGAAGGGGTGAATTTTCGCCACTTGCTAGTAATGCAACTGCCGAAGGAAAGGCAAAAAATCGTAGAATTGAAGTGATTTTAACGCCAAAACTTGACGCAATTGCGGATATGTTGAAGGATATTAACTAAGTTTTAAATAATATATTTTAAAAAGGTTCACATGAAAATGGGAACCTTTTTTAGTTTAAAAAATTGTTAACGACTTACAAAATCTGCATTCTAAGTACTACTTTTACATCCTATAATTTTATCACCCCTAATAAATGAAACAAACAACTTTACCAGATACCGATATAAAAGTCAGTAAAATTTGTCTTGGCACAATGACTTTTGGCGAACAAAATACCGAGGCCGAAGGTCACTCACAAATGGATTATGCACTCGAAAATGGTGTCAATTTTTTTGACACTGCCGAAATGTATTCTGTTCCTGGGAGAAAAGAAACGTATGGGAGTACTGAAAAAATTATTGGAACCTGGTTCAAAAAATCAGGACGTAGAGAAGAAATTATTTTGGCTTCGAAAATCGCAGGACCCAATCCTGGATTATCCTATATTCGAGAAAATATGGATTTTTCTCCAGCAAGTATTGCCTTGTCAATAGATAAAAGTTTGATTCGATTACAAACAGAATATATCGATATCTATCAATTGCATTGGCCAGAACGCAAAGCAAATTTCTTTGGCCAACGAGGATTTAAGACACAAGACGACGCTTGGGAGGATAATGTTCATTCCGTTCTTGAAACTTTAGATGGGTTTATCAAGCAAGGAAAAATCAATCATATTGGACTTTCGAACGAAACTCCATGGGGAATCATGCGCTTTTTGGAAGAAAGTAAATACCAAAATTTACCAAGAATAAAAACGGTTCAAAATCCTTACTCTTTATTGAATAGACTATTCGAAAATGGTTCTGCCGAAATCTGCATTCGCGAAAATGTGGGTTTATTAGCTTATTCGCCAATGGCCTTTGGGTTATTATCGGGTAAATTCTTATCGGGTGAAAGTCATCCAAATTCAAGAATTAAATTGTTTCCTCAATTTGCAAGATATAATAGCGCACAATCTGCCGAAGCTACACGATTATATAATGAGGTTGCAAAAAAACATGGTTTAACATTGACCGAATTATCTTTGGCTTTTGTAAACCAACAAGCTTTTGTGACCAGCACAATTATTGGAGCCACAACTCTGGAACAATTAAAAGAAAATATTGCCTCGATTGATGTGGTTTTATCAGATGAAATTTTAAAAGATATTGATGCTGTTCAAGCTATAATTCCAGATCCAGCACCCTAATAAAAAATAATAAACGGTCCAAAAAAATTAATTTTGGACCGTTTATTTTGAATTTAGAATCTTCAAATTTATAAACGATGTGCTAAATCTAGTTTGCGTTGAAGAGGGTTATAAAAATCTTTGACTTTTGCTACTATTTCATTCAAAGTCATTTTATCGGCCGTTTCAACTGCTTTTAGGTTAATTTTACTATTTGATTTTCCTTCCAGAAACTTTTTCTCTAATATTGTTTTCGTTTCGGCAGGGCCAAAAATATACAGATAATCAGAACCTTTGATATAGGCTATTACCGCATTCAGATAATAATCCATTTCTTCTTTTTTTCGATTCTCAAATTTTGTTTCGCTATTACTATGATGACTTCCTGAAAAGGTTCCTTTGTTTCCTTCTTTTTGGTGATAAACTCTATTTTCAACCTCAGAATCAATCTCTGTAATCCTCTCTTTTTTTTGTCCATCAAGAGTTACTATTATTGCTTTTTTGGTGTCTATCCAAATTCCGACTTGTTTTTCCATGATGTTATTATTTATGTTAAAATGAATTATTTTCTACATTTTTTCATTGGAGAAAGTGAATACATAAATTTACATATAAATAATGGAATTCATACAATTTTTGAGTTTTATTACTAATAAAATTTATTTTAAACTATTGATTTTCAGTAGTAAATATATTTTAATAAAAAGATACGTTATTTACACATGACCTCTCTTTTTTGAAAGATTCATCAAGAAAAATTTACTTTTTTGCAAATACTTTATCCAAGAATAAATAACGCCCATCGTTCGTCGCTTTTGTCGTTTTTGAGTCTAAATCTAGTATCATGACTTCTGGATTTTTGTCGTCATTTGAAACCGACCAAACAGGTAGTTTATCGCCGTTTGGATTCCCGGTTTTAATAAAGTTAGCGAAGTAATTCATCATTGTTTCTGATACTTTATAATCCTCCTTTTCCCACGTATAATCTTTATTGGTTACTAAATTTCCCATAGCATATTCAATTTCTGCGGAGTGAACGGCTCCTTTTGGTTTAGGCGCTTTAGGCGCACTTTTGTCTTTATTGATGACGCCACCAGCGAGACCTGCTTCAAGATCTTTGTCTCGCATATCGGGTCTTGGTTTCGAAAAATAATAGCGATAAACAGGTTGTACACTATTTTTTCGATGTAAATCGAACCACTTCCATGTGCTATATGCAATAAATCGATCTCCGGCTAAATCAGTCGCCGATTGCTCCGTAATTTCGGGAGTTCCTGCTGGATATAATTGCAAGACTTCGGGTGCTTTATCTCCGTATAATTCTTTTATTTTTTGAGTATAATTCTCATTTGTAAGTTCTTTTCCGAAACCTAAAGCACGGTAATTCATTTCTTCCGAGTTCCATCCTAATAACAATGGAACCATGGCTTGTTGTTTGTTTACGAAAATTTCTGGCAATGATTTAGGAAGAAAATAACCATCAATAGTGGTTTTGAAAACGCCCATACTTGATCCAATTGATTTTTGGTACAGTTCTAAAGTGGACATTTCACGAAGCTCTTTTAGTGATTTTGCACCAATTTTTTGTCCAAAATCAAAGCCTGTTTTTTCGGCTTCCGCCAAAGGAATAGGAGCCAAAGTAGGGTAGAAAGAACCACCACTTTCGCCAATAGCGCCCGCAATTAGATTTTTAGATAAAGGCGAAGCCATTTGTGCACTTACGGAAATGGATCCCGCAGATTCACCAGCAATTGTTACTCGTTTTGGGTCACCGCCAAATTGTGCAATATTGGCTTGAACCCATTTTAAGGCGGCATTTTGATCCAGGAAACCATAATTTCCTGAAGCGTGATTAGGCGATTCCTTAGTTAATTCTGGATGCGAGAAGAATCCCCAAATCCCTAAACGATAATTTACGGTTAGCGTTACAATTCCTTTTTTGGCCATGTTTTCTCCGTCATAGCGATTTTCTGAGCCATCGCCAGCAGCAAAACCACCACCGTAGAAATAGACTAAAACAGGTAGTTTTTCAATGGCAGATTTAGCAGGCGACCAAACATTCAAGTACAAACAATCTTCGCTTATGCCGTCACTTCTAAAACCCATATCGCCAAAAATGTTGGATTGTACGGCTCGTGGGCCAAATTTTTTGGTTTGTTTGATTCCTGTCCAATTTACAACTGGTTGAGGTGCTTTCCAACGTAAATTACCAATTGGCGGTTGCGCAAAAGGTATGCCTTTGAAGCTTTGAATGTTTGTTTTCGTGTCGAATTCGCCTTCGATAATTCCGTTGGCTGTGTTTATTTGAACTGGAAACGAATTTGAATTAACTGCTTGTTGTGCCTTCGAAATAAAAGGAATTGCTACAAATAGCAAACCGATAAAGGAGTTTTTTAGATTCATAGTTTGTGGGTTTTGTTTTAAATATTTTGTTGTCATTTCGACGAAGGAGAAATCACATGACGAGAGCAACTTATGTGATTTCTCCTTCGTCGAAATGACAAAATGTGATGATTTATTAAAAGAATTTATTAGCAATAAAACCTATTACTAGTCCAACTATAGTGAGGAAAAAAATGTTTCTACTCCATTTATCTTCTGCTTGTTCATCTTCTAAATCTGTTTTGCAAAATTTAATAAACATCTCCAAAGAAATTCTCCTAAATAATGTAGTAACGGATATCTCATAAATAAAATTTATTTGAAACCTATTTTACCCAAACAACTCGCTCGCCACATCTTCAATCTTCGCCACCAATCGTATTTTTATAATCGTATTTTTCAAGGCAATTTTATTGTATTTAGAAACAAAAATGGTCGAAAAACCTAATTTTTCGGCTTCTTGGATGCGTTGATCTACACGATTTACAGGACGAATTTCGCCAGAAAGCCCGACTTCGCCAGCAAAACAAAAATCTTTACTCACCGGAATATCTTCATTCGATGATAAAATAGCGGCGACAACGGCCAAATCAATTGCAGGATCATCTACTGAAATTCCGCCAGTTACGTTCAGGAATACATCTTTGGCGCCAAGCCTAAAACCGGCTCTTTTTTCTAAAACGGCCAAAATCATATTCAGTCTTTTGGCGTTATAACCCGTTGTGCTACGTTGCGGGGTTCCGTAAACTGCAGTGCTTACGAGTGATTGAATTTCAATCATTAATGGGCGCATGCCTTCGAGCGTGGAAGCAATTGCGGTTCCTGATAATTCCTCGTCTTTGTGCGAAATCAATATTTCCGATGGATTTGAAACTTCGCGCAAACCCGTTCCCAGCATTTCATAAATCCCGATTTCTGCAGTCGAACCAAAACGATTTTTCAACGAACGCAAAATACGATATACGTGATTTCTGTCGCCTTCGAATTGCAAAACGGTATCGACCATGTGTTCTAAAATTTTGGGACCAGCAATGTTTCCGTCTTTGGTAATATGGCCAATTAAAATTACTGGAATATTCGATTCTTTGGCAAATTTTATAAGTTCGGCAGTGGTTTCTCGAATTTGAGAAATACTTCCCGGAGTCGATTCGATATAATCCGTATGAAGCGTTTGAATGGAATCGATAATGACAATTTCAGGTTCGATCGCTTCAATTTGTTTGAAGATATTTTGTGTTTTTGTTTCGGTAAGAATGTAGCAATTATCTCCGTTTGGAGTGATTCTTTCGGCACGCATCTTGATTTGCTTTTGGCTTTCTTCACCCGAAACATACAAGGTTTTATAAGGGAGTTTTAATGAAATTTGAAGCAAAAGGGTACTTTTTCCAATGCCAGGTTCGCCGCCCAAAAGGATCAAAGAACCAGGAACAATTCCGCCACCTAAAACGCGATTCAGTTCGCCATCGGTGGTGTCCATTCGGATTTCTTGAGTCGAATCAATTTCGTTGATGCGTAAAGGTTTTGGTGCTTTGGTAGTGGTAAGGGATTCACTTTTCCAAGTTGATTTTTCTTCTTTTTGGATGATTTCTTCGGCTATTGTATTCCATTCTTTGCAGGAATTACATTGGCCTTGCCATTTAGAATATTGGGCGCCACAATTTTGGCAAAAAAAAGTTGTTTTTACTTTTGACATTATTTCGAACTAAATTAAATTCAAATTTAGTCTAAAGAATATTCAAAAAAAAGGATTTATTTTTTTAAAAAGAAGGACTTTGTTTATGTCAGCGAATTGTCTTTTTCATTGGGAAAAACAACCCATGGTTTAAAGGTTTTAGCTTCTTCAAAATCCATTGTTGCATACGAAATAATGATTATAATATCATCTCTTTGTACTTTTCTTGCTGCTGGTCCGTTGAGGGTTATTTCTCCTGAGTTTTTTGCTCCTTTTATGGCATACGTTTCAAATCTTTCCCCATTATTAATGTTTACAATCGACACTTTTTCACCTTCGATAATGTTCGAAGCGTCGAGCAATGTTTCGTCAATGGTAATGCTTCCGATATAATTAAGATCGGCTCCAGTAACTCTAACACGGTGAATTTTTGATTTTAAAATTTGGATTTGCATGATGCAAAAGTAAATTAATTTAATGAAATGGTATCAATCAATCGAACATTGTTGACAAAAACTACAATAAAAGCACGGTATTTAGCATTTTTATTTTTTCTATTAACAGGTAAAAGTGTCGCTTCATCTGCAATTTCGAAATATTCTAAATTGAAGTCTGCATTTTTTTCAAATGATTTTTCAACCCATTTTGTAACAACAGCAGTGCTATTCGTTTCGAATTTTGCTTTTGCGGCTAATAAAGTTTTATAAATAAGTGAAGATTCTTCTTTTTCTTCAGGAGTCAAAAGTTCGTTTCTAGAACTCATGGCTAACCCATTGGTTTGTCGATAAATTGGGCATCCTATTACGTTGATATTTAGCTTATTTTTGCTGACTAATTTTTTTATAATTTGCAATTGTTGAAAGTCTTTTTCTCCAAAATAAGCGTTTGTGGGAGTTACAATTTCGAATAACCGTTTTACAACTGTACCAACTCCGTCAAAGTGACCGGGTCTGAATTTACCTTCCATTTGGTTTTCTAATCCATCGAAATCAAATGATTGTGAACTTGGTTTCCCGTCGTAAATATCATTAGCTTCGGGAGCGTAAACAATTATTTTTGGATCTAAATCCTCTATTTTTTTTATATCAACATCGAGTGTTCTAGGGTATTTTGCTAAATCTTCGGGATTGTTAAATTGGGTAGGATTTACAAAAATACTTACTACTGTGACCTTATTTTCTGCCAATGATTTTTGCATCAACGATAAGTGCCCTTGGTGCAAAGCTCCCATTGTTGGAACAAAACCAATTTTAGTATTGTAGGTTCTTATAGATTGTAAATAATCTATTAATGGTGCTTTTCCGAAGAAAATTGGCATGGCTTTTTTGTTGAAATTAAATGCAAACATAATATTTTAGTCTATAACTGCATAAATTTTTGTAATTTTGCATGGTTTATATAGACAACAAATTAAGCAAATTACAATATGGAAGATAAGAGAATATTATACGTATCATCAGAAGTGGTACCTTATCTAGCTGAAAATGAGGTGTCTTCAATGTCATATGAGGTTCCTAAAATGATAAATAATCTAGGTGGACAAATACGAATTTTCATGCCAAGGTATGGAAATATTAATGAAAGAAGACATCAATTGCACGAAGTAATTCGCCTTTCGGGGATGAATCTGGTTGTAAATGACTTAGATATGCCCTTAATCATAAAAGTAGCCTCTATTCCAAAAGAAAGAATTCAAGTTTATTTTATTGATAATGAAGAATATTTTAAGAGAAAAGCTACGTTTACAGATGAAGACGGAGTTTTATATCCCGATAATGATGAACGTGCTATTTTCTTTGCAAAAGGAGTTGTTGAAACAGTAAAAAAACTCAATTGGGTTCCGGATATTATTCATGTACACGGATGGATGGCTGCATTGTTGCCTATCTATATGAAGCATTATTATAAAAATGAGGCTTTGTTTTCTGAAACAAAAATAGTTACTTCGATCTATGGCCCTTCTTTTGATGGGACTTTGGATAAAGAAATGATCAATAAAGTAATTTTTGATGGTATTCCTAAAGAAGCTGTTTTAGATTTAGAAAATCCTGATTATGAGAATATAATGAAAACAGTAATTCATCATTCGGATGCTGTTATTATTGCTTCGGATAAAGTGACTTCAAGTTTAACAAAATTTATAGAATCTTCGGGAAAACCTTTTTTACCTTTCACCCCGAAAGAAAAATTCGCTGAAGCGTATGTTAATTTCTATAATAACAGTGTTATATAATTTTAAACTTTTCCCTTTTAAACATGCACAATAATTCTTTTTTTAAGCAAATACTATTACTTGTATCGATTTTACTTTTCATTTCTTGTGATAAAGAATATAATGTAATAGGTGATGGCTTAATTAGTCAAAATCATTTTATGCTTAAAGATTCCACTTTTTCTGTGGTAGCCTATAATCAAAAAATTACTTCTGTTGAATCCGAAAATTTACCTGTTAATGCTTTAGGAATATATAATAACCCAGCCTTTGGTAAAACCGTGGCAAGTTTTGCAACGCAAGTGATATTATCTGCAGCGAATCCAATTGTGTCAACTAATGCGGTAATAGACAGTGTTTATTTAAATGTTCCTTATTTTACAGATCCTTTAAAAAACAAATTAAACTCGGACGGAGTAAGCACCACTTATGTATTAGACTCTATTTATGGAGCTAGCAAAGCTAAAATAAAACTTAGTGTTTATGAGTCAGGGTATTACATGAGAGATTCAGATCCTATTGGAGGATTTCAAACAGCTCAAAAATATTTTACAGATCAAAATACTGATTTTAACAACCTTAAAATTGGCAATCGATTAAATGATGATTCTGATGCAAGTCAAAATGATGGTTTCTTCTTCAATCCTGCCGAACATGTGCTTAAAGCTACTGATGCTACTACAAAAGTGGTTACAACAACAAGAATGGCTCCAAGCATGCGTTTGAAATTGAATAGTAATTACTTCATGAATAAAATCATAAATGCTGCATCAAAAGCTACTACTACAATTGTTAATGGTGTCGTAACATCAAACACGACCAATTCAATTAATTTAATAACTAACGATGTTTTCAAAAATTATTTTAGAGGTTTGTATTTCAAAGTAGAACAATCAGGCAGTGATGCAGGCGCCATGGCAATTATGGATTTTTCTAAAGGGTCAATTACCATTAGTTATACTGAGGAATTGGTTGCCACAACAGGCACCACTAGAGTTCCTAAAACGATAGTGCTAAATTTTACGGGTAATACGGTTAGTTTGCAAGATCAATCTAATACTAATTCAAGTTATTCTACTGCAATGAGTTCAGCAAACGCAAACGTTGGTGACGAAAGATTATATCTAAAAGGAGGTGAAGGTTCTATGGCTATATTAGATCTATTTGGTCCGGATCACTTTGGTTCAAACGGAGTTACAGGCAACCCTAATGGCGTTGCGGATCAATTAGACATTATTAGAACAAAAAAATGGTTGATAAATGAGGCTAATTTAGTTTTTAATATTGATTCAGAGGCTATGAGTAAAACGGATCCAATTACTAATTTGCCAGTCTATGAACCTAAAAGAATCTATTTGTGGGATTTGAATAATAGACGTCCTATTACCGATTATTATATGGATGGAACTTCAGGAACGAATGCTAAAAATGGTAAAACTGTTTTTGATGGGAACATTAATTTTGACGCTACTTCAAAAAGAGGGTCTACCTATAAAATTAGGATTACGAATCATATTCGAAATCTTGTAAAATATGCTGATTCAACAAATGTTAAACTGGGTATTGCAGTAACGGAAAGTGTAAATATCGCGAGTACCAACAAATGGAGAAACCCTAAAACGGCGACAACAATAATTCCAGGAATACCTAATTATAATGTTGTAATGCCAAAATGGCCCGATTTTTCTATTGAAACTCCAAAATCAAGTGTTATGAATCCTTTAGGAACCATACTTTACGGTAACAGATTAAAAGTTGGTGATTTAGAAGCAAAAAGATTAAAACTTCAAATTTTTTATACAAAACCTAATTAAATAAAATTATGTGTGGAATTGTTGGATATATCGGATACAGAGAAGCTTATCCTATTGTAATTAAAGGGTTAAAAAGGCTTGAATATAGAGGATATGATAGCGCAGGAGTTATGTTATATGACGGAACTGACTTAAAACTTTCGAAAACAAAAGGCAAAGTTTCTGATCTTGAGATTAAAGCTTCTAAAGAAATAACTACCAATGGAACTATAGGCATGGGGCATACCCGTTGGGCTACGCATGGTGTTCCTAATGATGTTAATTCTCATCCTCATTTATCTAATTCAGGTGATTTGGCAATAATTCATAATGGGATCATTGAAAATTATGCTCCTTTAAAAGAAGAGTTAATCAAAAGAGGTTATGTTTTTCATTCGGATACAGATTCAGAAGTACTCGTAAATTTAATTGAAGAAATCCAAAAAAAGGAAGGAATAAAATTAGGGAAAGCAATTCAAATCGCTTTAAACCAAGTTGTTGGAGCGTATGCAATTGCTGTATTTGACAAGAAAAATCCAGATGAGATTGTGGTTGCACGTTTAGGTAGTCCATTAGCAATAGGAATTGGAGAAGATGAATATTTTATCGCATCTGATGCTTCACCTTTTATTGAATATACTTCGAATGCAGTATATTTAGAAGATGGAGAAATGGCCAATATTAGGTTACATAAACCAATGAAAGTAAGAAAAATTAAAGATGATTCTTTAGTTGATCCTTATATTCAAGAACTTCAAATGAATTTGGAGCAAATAGAAAAAGGAGGTTATGATCATTTTATGTTGAAAGAAATCTACGAACAACCAAGTGTTATTAAAGATACTTATAGAGGTAGACTTCATGCCAATGAAGGGATTATAAAAATGGCTGGCGTTGAAGATAACTTAGGTAAATTCTTAAACGCAGAAAGAATCATAATCGTTGCTTGTGGAACTTCATGGCACGCTGGTTTAGTAGCAGAATATATTTTTGAAGAATTCGCTCGTATTCCTGTCGAGGTAGAATATGCTTCAGAATTTAGATATAGAAATCCAATTATAAAAACTAGCGATGTTGTAATAGCTATTTCACAATCAGGTGAAACTGCCGATACAATGGCAGCTATAAAATTAGCCAAAGAACACGGAGCCTTTGTATTTGGAGTTTGTAATGTAGTTGGTTCTTCTATTTCAAGAGAATCTCATGCTGGTGCATATACTCACGCAGGTCCTGAAATAGGAGTTGCCTCTACAAAAGCTTTCACCACTCAAATTACAGTATTGACAATGATCGCTTTACGATTGGCTCAAGCTAAGGGAACCTTGTCTAAATCTGATTTTCATACCTATTTGCAAGAATTAGAAATAATTCCTGAAAAAGTAAAAGAAGCATTAGAGACTAATGAAAGAGCAAAAGAAATCGCTACAACATTTAAGGATGCACCTAATTGTTTGTATTTAGGAAGAGGATACAACTTTCCAGTTGCCCTAGAAGGAGCATTAAAACTTAAAGAGATTTCCTATATTCATGCCGAAGGGTATCCTGCTGCTGAAATGAAACACGGACCAATCGCTTTGATAGATGAACATATGCCAGTTGTAGTAATTGCTCCAAAACAAGGGCATTACGACAAAATTGTTAGTAATATTCAGGAAATTAAATCAAGAAGTGGAAGAATAATTGCCGTTGTAACAAAAGGCGATACTCAAGTTAGGGAATTAGCGGATTATGTAATCGAAATTCCTGAAACATCGGATGCTTTATCTCCCTTGATTACTACAATACCTTTACAACTTTTATCGTATCATATTGCGGTTATGAGGGGATGTAACGTAGATCAACCACGTAACTTAGCTAAGTCTGTAACGGTAGAGTAAATATAACGTATCCTAACGATATTTTAAAGCGAGAATTTTCTCGCTTTTTTTTTGGACGTAAATAATGGGTTTATAAATTGTACATTTAATTTTAAACAAATATTTTTTAATAATATTTCTTATAACTTTTAACAAAATCACAATTTAATATTTTAAATTTTACAAAATGTGAAATACGTACAAATGAATTAAAAAAACTACAATTTCGATTTTTTTTACGCACTTTTAATATAATATCAAAAATATTTTTACTTTTACCTTAACTAACCATAAATTTTAACCAAATGAAAAAGTATTTACTTATTTTGTCTTTGTTCTTTTGTAGCATAACTTTTGCTCAAAGTACAATTTCAGGTTCAGTTACTGATAGTAACAACAAACCAATTCCTGGAGCTAACATTAAAGTAGTTGGAGACTCCTCGGGAACTGTAGCTGATGCAGACGGAAAATTCACTTTGAATTCAACTAAAAAAGCACCTTTTAAAATTGAGGTATCCAGTGTTGGGTTTGAATCTAAAAATTTAAATGTTTCATCAAACAACCAAAAAGTAAATATTAAACTAGGTAGTCAAGAAACCCAATTAAATGAAATAGTTGTATCTGCTTCTAGAACTCCGGAAAGAGTTTTAGAATCTCCAGTTACAATTGAAAGAATGGGAATTAAGGAAATTAAAAAAACGGCCTCTCCTAGTTATTATGACGGATTAGAAAATCTGAAAGAAGTTCAAATGAATACCAGTAGTTTGACCTTTAAGTCTATAAATACTCGTGGTTTTGCAACTGTTGCAAATACACGTTTTATGCAATTAGTGGACGGAATGGATAATTCTTCACCACTGTTGAATTTTGTGTTAGGTAACATGATTGGTATTTCAGAAATTGATGTTCAAAGTGTTGAATTATTGCCTGGAGCATCTTCTGCTTTATATGGTGCCAATGCTTTTAATGGTATTATGTTTATGAACAGTAAAAGCCCATTTACTAATCAAGGAATTTCTACTTATCTTAAATACGGAGAAACATCTCAAAAAGCTGCAGGAACTAACGGTTTCTATGATTTTGGAATTAGAATGGCGCATGCTTTCAACGATCATTTTGCCTTAAAAGCTAATTTAACCTATATGAATGGTACCGATTGGTTTGCTACAAATTATGATGATAAGACTCGTGGTGGAATAGATAGAAGCGATAAAAATTATGATGGTATAAATGTATATGGTGATGAAGTTTCTACAAATATAAAAGGAGTTGGTAAAGCATTAGCTGGATTGGGAATATTACCTTCTCCCGCTTTGGTAAACTTATTACCAAATTCTAATGTAAGTAGAACAGGATATAACGAAGTTGATTTAACAGACAATAAAGCCAGTAATACTAAAATCGATTTTTCAGCTCATTTTAGACCATTAGGGAATGAAAAATTAGAAGTTATTTTCCAAAGTAAATTTGGTTTTGGTAATGCTGTTTATCAAGGTGCCAACAGATATTATTTGAATAACTTTTTTATGCAACAGCATAAATTAGAAATAAAAGGAAAAAACTTTTTTCTAAGAGGATATACTACAACGGAAGATGGGGGAAAATCATATGATATGTTATTTACAGGAATAAATGTAGATAGACAATGGAAAGATGATAAAACTTGGTTTGGTCAATATGCAGGACAATATATAACTTCAACTTTAGGAGGAGCAACTCCCGAACAAGCTAATGCAGCAGCAAGAGTAGTTGCAGATACTGGCAGATTAATTCCTGGAACTCCAGGGTTTATTGCAGCTTTTAATAAGGTAATAGCAGATCCAAGTGTTTTGACAGGATCTAAATTGGTTGATAATTCTAGAATTTATCACTCAGACATTAATTATAATTTTAAAGATATTGTAAAATTTGCCGAAATTCAAGTAGGTGGCTCGCTTAGAGAATATCAATTAAATTCGCATGGAAGAATTTATACCGATGGAAATGCACCTATTCATTATAATGAATATGGAATTTATACTCAAGTACAAAAGAAATTGATGGAGGATAGATTAAAATTTACAGGGTCTATTCGTTATGATAAATCGAAAAATTTTGATGGAAGTTATTCGCCAAGAGTTTCATTAGTGTATTCAGGGGGCCAAAATAAAGAACATAATTTTAGAGCTTCTTTTCAAACAGGTTTCAGAAACCCAAGTACCCAAGATCAATACATTGGGTTTAATGTAGGAACAGCTGTTTTAATAGGTTCTGCACCAGATAATTTACCAAGATTTACAGAAACACTTCCTGTTTCGGTGGGTCAAGGACAGGCACTTGCCGGAGGAGCTTCTGTAGTTATGACTGGATTAAATGCCTATAATAACTCTTACACAGCATCATCTGTTGCCGCATTTAGTGCTTTAGCTGGAACTAGTCCAATTGCAGCTGCAGCATTATTAAGAAAGACAAATATAAATTATGTTAAACCTGAAGAAGTAAAAGCATTTGAATTAGGGTATCGTTCACAAATTAGAAATGTTAGTGTTGACATTAACGCGTATTACAATATTTATAACAGTTTTATTGGGAACTTGAATGTTGTTGCTCCATATTATGGTACAGCTAAAGATGCACCAAGTGCAATTGCCGGAGATGCAGGAACAAAATCAATGTTAGCTCTTGTTAATTCGGATTATAGAGTGTATCAGTTGTATACCAATACTAATCTAGAGATTAAATCTCTAGGCCTTGGTGTAGGATTATCAAAAAGAATATTCGGAAATTATGAATTTGGTGTAAGCTATAATTATGCTCAATTTAATTTTGACCAGGCAGCTGACCCTAGTTTTGAAGCCGGTTTCAATACACCAAAACACAGAGTAAAAGCCACAGTTGGAAACGACAAATTATTCCCAAATTTTGGTTTTAGTGTTAGTTCAAGATGGAATAGTGAATATTTATGGCAATCTACCATGGTTGACGGAATGATTTCATCTGCAACTGTAGTTGATGCACAAATTAATTATGGTCTTCCAAAACTAAAATCATTAATTAAAATTGGAGCAGCAAACATAGGAAGTAAAGAATATACTCAAGTATTAGGAGCTGGTTCAATTGGGCATCAGTATTTTGTTTCATGGACAATTAAACCTTGATTTTAGTCAATAAATTTAAAAAATATATAAAGATGATAAAAAATTTCAAATGGCTACTTTTGGTTTCTTTAACCTTTGTAGCATGTACAAATAATGACAATTCAACTCCTGAAGCAATTCCTGTTTCAGCAGGTGAAGCAACATTTACTAACTATGTTGCATTAGGAGATTCATTTGCAGCAGGATATAGCGATGGCGCACTTTTTGCAAAAGGGCAACAAGGTTCATATGTCAATATACTTTCTCAACAATTTGCATTAGCAGGTGGAGGAGTATTTAAAACTCCCTATACTTCGGATAATTTAGGAGGCCTTTTATTAGGAGGAAATGTTATTGCTGGAACGAGATTGTATTTTAACGGAAGTGGTCCAGTTGCAGTAAATGGAACTCCAACAACTGAAGTTACTAATCATATTGTGGGTCCTTTTAATAATTTAGGGGTTCCGGGTGCAAAAAGCTACCATTTAGTTGCTCCTGGTTATGGGAACGTTGCAGGTGTTGCCACCGGTGCAGCGAATCCTTATTTTGCTAGATTTGCAACTTCGTCTACAACAACAGTTCTTGCAGATGCTTTGGCACAAAACCCTACCTTTTTTTCACTTTGGATAGGGGGTAATGACGTTTTAGGGTATGCTACTTCAGGAGGTGTTGGTGTAAATCAAACCGGAAACAATAATCCAGCATCTTATGCATCAAATGACATAACTGACCCAGGAGTTTTTGCCTATGTATACAATTCTCTTATAACAAATTTAACTGCAAAAGGAGCCAAAGGAGTAGTTGCAAATTTACCTTATGTAAGCACTCTTCCTTATTTTACTGCTGTACCATACAATCCGCTTAGCGTTTCAATTTTAGGAAGTGGAAATGCTGCAGTTGGTCAAGCTACCATATCTGCTTTGAATACACAGTTATATGGACCATTGCGTTCTGCTTTGACTTATTTAGGAGCTGGCACTAGAATTAATTTGCTTTCTACAACAGAATCAAATCCCGTTTTAATTAAGGATGAATCGTTGACCAATTTATCAGCACAATTAACCGCTGTACTTACTCCTTCAATTGGTGCACAAACAGCGGCTTTTTATGGAGCAATTTATGGGCAAGCACGTCAAGCAACAGCAGCTGATTTAATTTTATTACCTACTCAATCTGTTATTGGATCAGCGCCTACTGCTGGTAATTCAGGGTTAGGAATAGCTCCCCCATCTCCTTTAAACAAATTTGGAATTACCTTTCCTTTGCAAGATTCTCATGTATTGATACCGTCAGAAATTGCAGAAATTAAAGTAGCCACGGATGCCTATAATGTTTCAATAAAATCAATTGCAGACTCTAAAGGTTTGGCATTTGTAGATGCAAAAGCAATTATGGATCAATTGTCAACTAGCGGAATTGTAAGTAATGATTTTACGTTAACTTCAGCATATGTTACAGGTGGTTCGTTTTCTCTTGACGGCGTTCACCCTAGTCCAAGAGGATATGCTTTGATAGCAAATGCTTTTAGTACCGCTATAAACAAAACGTATAAGTCTACATTTCCAATGGTAAATCTGGGATTATACTCAATTTTATATCCCTACTCAATTCAATAAAAGTAATAAACAACTACAAAAAACCATCACATTCCGTGATGGTTTTTTCATTTTAAATTACTTTTTTTAGTTTTTCTCTTGTTTGAAAACCATTCATCAATTTTAAGTTAATTATTTAAAAAAAAGTGTTGATTTTTATATTTTAAAAATTTACCTTTGCGCACTGAAAACACATTCGATCATTTAATACGGTTGAATGTTATTCATAAACCAGAATAGCTATTTAATAAATACATAAGTAATGTCAAAAGTAATAGGAAAAGTTGCGCAAATTATCGGTCCAGTAGTAGACGTTGTTTTCAACGGAAAAGATGTTGAACTTCCAAAAATTTATGATTCGTTAGAAATCACAAAAAAAGACGGTACTATATTAGTACTTGAAGTACAATCTCACATTGGTGAAAACACAGTTCGTACCATCTCTATGGACTCAACAGACGGTTTGAGCAGAGGTTATGAAGTAGTTGGAACAGGAAACCCAATTAAAATGCCAATTGGAGCAGATGTTTACGGACGCCTTTTTAATGTAATTGGTGATGCAATTGATGGGTTAGGTAATTTGCCTAAAGAGGGTGACAACGGAATGTCAATTCACCGTCCAGCACCAAAATTTGAAGATTTATCAACTTCTTCTGAGGTTTTATTTACAGGGATTAAAGTAATCGATTTAATTGAGCCTTACTCAAAAGGAGGGAAAATTGGATTGTTCGGTGGTGCTGGTGTAGGTAAAACAGTATTGATTCAGGAATTGATTAACAATATAGCAAAAGGTCACGGTGGACTTTCAGTATTCGCAGGAGTAGGAGAAAGAACACGTGAAGGGAATGACTTACTTCGTGAGATGTTAGAGTCAGGAATTATAAAATATGGGGATGAATTCATGCACTCTATGGAAAATGGAGGATGGGATTTATCTAAAGTAGATATGCCAGGAATGAGAGAGTCTAAAGCTACTTTCGTTTTCGGTCAAATGAATGAGCCTCCTGGAGCTCGTGCTCGTGTAGCACTTTCAGGATTATCTATCGCAGAATATTTCCGTGATGGTGCAGGTTCAGATCAAGGAAAAGACGTTCTTTTCTTCGTTGATAATATCTTCCGTTTTACACAAGCAGGTTCTGAGGTTTCGGCACTTTTAGGTCGTATGCCATCTGCGGTAGGATACCAACCAACGTTAGCAACCGAAATGGGAGCGATGCAAGAACGTATCACCTCTACCAACAAAGGATCTATTACATCGGTACAAGCGGTTTACGTGCCTGCGGATGATTTAACAGATCCAGCTCCAGCAACAACGTTTGCTCACCTTGATGCAACAACAGTATTGTCTCGTAAAATTGCCGAGTTAGGTATTTACCCAGCGGTAGATCCTCTAGATTCTACTTCTAGAATATTGACTCCTCAAATTATTGGAGAGGAACATTATAACTGTGCTCAAAGAGTAAAAGAAATTCTTCAAAAATATAAACAATTGCAAGATATTATCGCGATTCTTGGTATGGAAGAGCTTTCTGAAGATGATAAATTGGCGGTTTCAAGAGCTAGACGTGTACAACGTTTCTTGTCTCAACCTTTCCACGTTGCTGAGCAATTTACAGGATTAAAAGGAGTTTTAGTTGACATTAAAGATACTATCAAAGGATTTAATATGATCATTGATGGTGAATTAGATCACTTGCCAGAAGCAGCTTTCAACCTTAAAGGAACTATTGAAGACGCTATCGAAGCAGGAGAAAAAATGTTGGCAGAAGCCTAAAAATATAATTATGAATTGTGAATTATGATTTATGGGTTGAGCATTGCTTCCTTAATTTATAATTCATAATTTATAATTCATAACTCAAAAAGTATGATTTTAGAAATAGTATCACCAGAAGCAAAATTATTTTCAGGGGAAATTACCTCTGTATCTCTTCCGGGAGTTGACGGTCATTTTCAAATATTGAATAATCACGCACCGATAGTTTCAATCCTTCAAAAAGGGAATGTAAAAATTACAGCAACAAGTTTTAATTTTAGCAAAGAATCTGAAGGTCTATTCTCGAAAGTAAACGATCAGAATTATACAATTGCTATTAATTCTGGAACTATCGAAATGAAAGATAATAAAGTAATTGTTTTAGCCGACTAAATCAATTCAAAATACAAACTAAAAGTCATACAGCAATGTGTGACTTTTTTTATTTTAGAGACAATCATAAGCCAGTTTCAATTTTTTTACAACAGTTTCAATTTCTTCTTCATTTAAATTGCCAAAACCTAATCGAATTGCACAAGTATATTTGTCTTGATAAAGAATCGTTTTAGGTACAAACAAATCGTTTCTTATTGAATGTCCTGCGAGTTGAACTAAGGAAATTTTGGTTTTGAATTCTAGCCAAATTGCCAAACCTCCCGTTGGTTTTTTGAAACGGATTGTATCTTTAAAGTTTTCTTCCAAACATTGGCATAAAAAATCGCGTCTTTGCTTATACACGAGTATATTTTTTTTGAGTAATCGATGAATTTCGCCTTCATAAATCAATTCGGAAAGCATTTGTTCTTGAATTAAATCACCTTGTCGGTCTAACATTTGCAGATAGTTTTTGGCTTCAGCGATTAAATTTTCAGGAGCTACAACAAATCCGGTCTGAAAACTTGGGAATAAAGATTGTCCAAGTTTCCCTAAATAAATTACCATTCCATCAGTATCCGAACTTTCCAAAGGTAACATAGCCCTGCCATCAAACTGAAAATCATAATCATAATCATCTTCTATAATAGCAAATTGGTATTCTTTTGCAAGCGCTAATAGTTTTAGCCGACGTTCAGCTGATAAAGTAATAGTAGTGGGGAAATCACGATTAGCACTAAGATATACACAACGAATCGCTCCTTTTACAAAGTGAGTTTTAATAAAATCCACATTTAATCCTTGATCATCTAATGGTATTTTTTTGATACTTGCACCTGATTGTTGAAATATCATGTTGGATGCATAATTACTCAAATTTCCAACCAAAACGACATCGTTTCGGCTAATCATAAGTTGTGATATCAGGTACAAACCCATTTCATTGCTCCTTGTACTAATTACGTTTTTGGGCTTAATATGAAGTCCCCTCGTAGCATTCAAATAATTGCACAATTGGTTTTCAAAAATAGAATGCGTAGCTTTTTTGTTTGGATTCCATTTTGAGATTAATGATTTACGCTTCATAGAAGTTACATACCATTTCGTAAATTCATGAGTAGGATGTAGTCTTAAATCGGGTTGACCATCATTTAGTTCGTATTTTGCTTCCGAAAATTCTTGTGTTGATAATAAATGAAAGGAGGTTTGAAAGGGGAATCCAGTTGTTTCTGCAAAATTATAGGCATCACCTATTTGGTTCGAACCCGCTTTTATTGTTGCTGTTTTCTGTTCTGGAACTAGTATAAATGTGCCTTTGTTTGCAATTATTTCAACCCAACCTTGCGAAGCTAATTCATCATAAACTGCCACCGCTGTGTTTCGGTGAATAGCAAATATTTTACTAAAGACTCTGGTTCCGGGTAATAAAGTTCCAACGGTCAAATAATCGCGCTGAATAGCATTAATTATTTGTTGGGAAATTTGAATATATATAGGGCTAGCACTTGATTTATCAAAGTGAATCAGCTTTTTTAATACTGCATTTGCCGGACTATCTATCATTTTAAAACTGGACTATTTTAATAGTCCGGAAAGTTAGTATTTTTGCAGCGTTTTAAAATTATCAAATACATATAAAATGAAAAATAATTATTTATTAGGTTTCTTATTAATCTTTTCAGTACTTGTTAACGCACAAGGCAATAAAAAAATGACTGATACGCTTCAGGAAGTCATTGTCAAATCCTCTCGAATTGATTTGCCATTTAAACAAAATTCTAGAACGATTCAGTTGATTACTGCCGATGATTTAAAAAAATCTGGAGTGTCAAATGTTGCCGATGCTTTACAGCAAATTGCAGGAATCGACATCAGACGTCGTGGAACTAGCGGAATGCAAGCCGATTTATACATTCGTGGAGGAAGTTTCGATCAAACATTGCTACTCATTGATGGCATTAAAGTGGATGATGCTCAAACCGGACATCATACACTGAACTTGGCATTGCCAATTGAAGTTATCAAGCGAATCGAAATTATAAAAGGCCCAGCAGCTCGTGTATTTGGTCAAAATGCTTTTACAGGTGCAGTTAATATTATTACAAAAGATACCCTTGAAAACAGTGTTTCTTTAAATCTAAAAGCAGGTTCTTTTGGTCAAGTTAGTGCGGCAGTTACTGCAGGAGTCAATTTGGATGATAGCAGCCATATTATCCATTTTTCAAAAAATGCTTCGAATGGGTACCGTTATAATACCGATTTCGACAATACTAATTTTGTATTGAAAAGCACTTTCGATAAAAAAGAATTACCAATTGAAATGTTGGTTTCCCTTTCGGAAAGAAACTTTGGAGCCAATGGTTTTTATGCTACGCCAGCAGCAATTAATCAGTATGAGAAAACAAAAGCGAGTTTAATTGGTTTTTCTACCACAATCAAAAAAGGAAACGTTACTTGGAAACCAAAAGTGTATTGGAGACATAACGAAGATGAATATATCTACGTTAGAAGCAATCCGTCTTTATACAGAAACTTGCATATTACAAATAAATTTGCAGCCGAATTAAATGGTTCTTATTCTTCAAATCTAGGTATTACAGGTTTTGGAATAGAAACATCGAAAGTGCTAATTACTAGTAATAATCTTGGTGCCAATAATCGTTTTTTAAGTACTTTGTTTTTAGAGCACCGTTTCAATTTGCTTGATAATAAGTTAGACATTACTCCAGGAGTGGCAGTGACTTATTTCTCTGATTTTAAATCTTATGCTTTCCCTGGAATAGACATTGGTTATCAATTGCTTGACAATTTTAGAGTTTATGGGAATGTGGGAAATACGTATCGAGTTCCAACCTATACCGATATGTTTTATAAATCAGCAACAACAATAGGAAATTCAAATTTAGAACCTGAAAAAGCTTTTGCGCAAGAATTGGGTTTAAAATGGAATCTTTCCAATTTTGATATATCCGTTGCGGCATTCAATCGTAATTCGAATCATTTGATTGATTATGTAAAAACACTAAGTACAGATTTGTGGCAAGCTCAAAATATTCAAGATGTTACTACCAAAGGTTTCGAAACACAACTGCTATATAAGTTTACCGTTAATTCCTATAACCAGAAATTACAAATTGGATATAACTTCATGAAAGATGATGTAAAACATAGTATTTATAATTTCTCACAATATGCTTTAAACTCCATGAAACATCAGTTTGTTGGAAGCTATACAATGCAATTTTGTAGTAACTTCAATAACACGATTTCCTATAGATATGCCGAAAGAACTAACGGAGGATCGTATTCGGTTGTAGATCTTGGTGCTTCGTATTCTTTGAAAGCGTTTGAAATTTCTTTGTTTGCAAATAATATTTTCAACACAGTGTATACCGAAACGAATTTGGTTCCCATGCCAAAAGGGAATTTGATGTTTGGTTTACGCTATAATTTTAGATAGAAAATTTGAATCTAAATGGTAAAGTCCCGCGTTTTTGCGGGACTTTTTTTATACTTTCGTTTTATGGAATATTTTTCTAAAGATTTAATCGATTTTGCATCGAATGACTATCTTGGGTTTTCGAAGAACAACGTGTTTTTAGACACAACAAACCTAGATCTAGTTTGTGCTATTAGTATTGATAACGGTGAAATAGAATTAGAAAACCATATTGCCAATTTCCATCAAGTGGAAAGCGCTTCGATTTTTAATTCGGTTTATGAGGCCACTCTTTGTTTTTTTGATTCCATTCCTCAAAAAGAGGATTTGATTTTTTATGATGAATTGTGTCACGCTTCTATCTGTAGTGCCATTCAAGTTTCTAACGCTTTTTCATGTCAATTTCAACACAACGATTTCGAAGATTTAGAAAGATTAATCGAAAACTCAAGACTTAAAACCCAATACCCAAAACCCATTTTCATTGTCACCGAAAGTGTTTTTTCTATGGATGGTGATATGCCTAATCTTGAAGAATTGGCACAACTTTCAGAAAAATACAATTGCCTTTTGGTAATTGATGAATCCCAATCGGTTGGTGTTTTTGGAGAAAACGGACAAGGTTTAGTTCAAAATTTGCAGTTGCAGAATAATGTTTTTGCTAGAATAATTTCTTTTGGTAACGCTTTGAGTTGCTCAGGAAGTGCTATTATTGGTTCCAAAAATCTAAAAAAAAAGTTAGATAATTTTGATTCTAGGTCAATCAATAAAATAAAGCTTTCGCCAAAGGCTATTGCCAATATTGTAGCAGCTTACAAGCATTTAGAATCTGAAAAACAAACAATCGAACAACTTCGTGAAAACTTGGTTTACTTTAATCAAGAAATAAATTTATTAGGTTTAAAACCTATGTTTGTTCGAAGTAAATCAGCCATTCATTCGGCTATTATAAACCGAAACTACAATGTTAAATTTTTAGCTGAGCAATTTCACAAAAAGGGGTTTATTGTAAAAACCATACTTTCGCCTGATGTTCCTGAAGGTCAAGAAAGGTTGCAATTCTGCTTGCATAGTTTTAATACAAAAGAAGAAATCTCTATTTTATTGGGTTTGTTATGTAAGTTGGTTTTTGGGTGAAAATTTATTTATTTTACCTCTACTTATCATCGTTCTAATTCCTTTGATTTTTCAAAGACTAAGTTGCTTTCAAAACCGCGTCGAAGCATATAATCACAAAATTTTTTCTTTTTTTTCTGCGTGTCTGATTCCCGGATGTTTTCCCAATGCCTTTCGGACAAAGAATGAAATGTTGCAGCATATTCTTCGGGTGAAATTTCTTTTAGGGCTTTATTGATAAGAGTTTGGGATATTTTTTTGAATTTTAATTCGTTAATTATTCTAATATTTCCCCAATGTTTGATGCGGTGTTTTCCTCTGGCAAAACTGCAGGCAAAGCGCTCTTCATTCAAAAAATTGGAGTCAATTAGATGCACCATAATTTCGTCTATTTCGTCCGAATCCATTTTCATACTGCGTAATTTTTTTTCCACTTCTTCGTGGCAACGTTCTTGATAGGAACAGAAAAACTCTATCTTTTGTATGGCTTCTTTTACGGAAAAAACGTCTTTCATTGTGGAAGTTGTTATTTTGAACTTTTAAAATTTTAGTATTCAAATTTCGGTTTTTTATTTGGACTTTCAAATCTAGCTTTTTAGTTATTGAAGGAGACAGATATTATCTAGTTTATTTTTTAACCAAATAGAAACATAGATTTATAATTTTTAATTGAGCTAAGATTGACTTTTTTTTATATCATAGTTAGGTTAACTCAATTCCCGATTTACCACAATCAAGCATAGCAATTGAATTGTATAATTTTTTTATGTCTCTATGTCGTACATTTTATAAAACTAGATAGGTATAGGTTTTTATTGATAACAATCAAATGGTTTTGTAAGTCTATTTTTTTTCAAATTTTAAATCGCTTTTTTTGGTAGAAATATCTGATATAAATTAAAAAAATTGCATTTAATCGGATAAATATGTATTTTATCGGATTATTGTTTTTACATTTGTTTTTTGTTTACTGAAAAAAGATGGTGTTTGCTATAAAAATTGATTTTCTATTTTTTATGGGTTATAAAATTATATAATTCTTAAATTATTTTAAAAATTTTATTAATTAATCATTAGCAGTTAAATATTTGTTTTTCAGTATTTTAATAAAACGGGACTGTCTTTTTTGAGTCTCGCTTTAATACCAAAAAGAGATTGCATTTTACCTCTTAAAAACGGTTATATAACGATTTTTTATGTATTTGAACGAATAAATTTCTGTTCCGGTCACACAGCTAGTAATTTTGTTTCAAAATTAGTTTATATAGTAAGTTAGAACTAAGCAGAGAACGAAAACAACAAAATAATAAATTCAAAAGTCAATTTAAAAAAAGATACGTTTTGAATCCAAAACCTCTTTTTTAAAAATAAATACGGTTACTATTAATTTTATGAAACAATCCTACTTAAATTCAAAAAATAATCCTGCGGTATTTTTGTCTACATCAAAAACCATGCGTTTAGTGTTGATGGTTTTTTTGTTTATATCAATAACTGTTTCAGCTCAAATTTCTAGAGTACAATCTGCTGTTGGAAACACAGGATCAAGTGCTTCAACATCAATTGTAGCTAACTTACCCTCAACCCCTGTTAATGGAAACACACTTATAGCCGTTATAACAACAAGAGGAACATCCACTAATAGAGTTTCGAGTATTTCATCTGGAGTTGGAGTCGTATGGACAAGAGCAGTTCAATCAACTGGTACCAACGGGACCACTACTGAAATTTGGTATGCTCCTAACGTTAGTAGTGCAGCAAAAACAATAACGGTTACACAAGCAAGTCTTTTTTCGGCAATGGTGGTGATGGAATATAGTAATATCGAGTTAAGTCCATTGGATCAAACGGCTAATGCAACTGGTAATAATACAATAGGTTCGACAGGAACGACAGCTCCAACTACTCAAGCTAATGAATTGTTAATTGGGGGGATTGGTTTGGTAAGCAGTGTTTATACCTTAGGGACTCCTACAAATTCTTTTACTGTTATTACAAATACAGCTTCAACGAGCGGTACTTCGGGTAATAATGCTAAGATGTATGCTTTAGAAAAAATTGTTACAGCTACAGGAACTTTCAATTCAGCAGGTTCAATTACAAGTTCTCAATGGTCAGGAGCAATAGCAACTTTTAAAGCGAAAGTGCCAACTATTACAAGTTTAAGTTCTACAAGTGGTTGTATAGGGACTACCATTACTATAAATGGTACAAATTTATTAGGCGCAGGTACAACAGCAGCTAATGTAAAAATTGGAGGAACAGCAGTTTCTTCCGTAACGTCTAATTCAGGAACGCAAATAGTTGCTATTGTAGGTTCAGGAACAACAGGTACGGTTTCGGTAGCTTCCTATGGTAGCACTATAACAAGTGCTGATACTTTTACAGTAAATGCTTTACCAGGAACACCAACGATTTCAGCAAGTGGCTCAACAACTTTTTGTGATGGAGGTAGTGTTATTTTAACATCAAGTGCATCCTCAGGAAACCAATGGTATAAAGGAGGAACACCAATTTCTGGAGAAACAGGAACAACTTATAATGCAACAACTAGTGGCACTTATACTGTAATTACAAATAATGGTAATTGTTCAAGTTCGGTTTCAGCAAATTTTCCAGTAACAGTTAGTTCTATTAGTATTGGAGGAACGACTTCATCAAACCAAACAATATGTAATGGAAGTTCGCCAGCTAACATTACCTTAACAGGTTCAACAGGTACTATACAATGGCAAAAATCGAACGATAATAGTACTTTTACTACTATTTCTGGAGCTACTTCAACAACATTATCGAGTTTGCAAATAGGTACTTTGACAGATACTACTTATTTTCGTGCATTAGTAACTAGTGGAGGTTGTTCATCTGCGATTAGTTCTACTACATCGGTAACAGTTAATACAGTTGCTCCTATTATAGGATCAGATGTTATATGTATTGGTTGTTCTTCACCAATGTCAAGTAAGACAACTGGAGGAACTTGGTCATCAAATAATACTGCAAAAGCTATTGTAAATAGTTCAACAGGAGTTGTTACTGGTATTGCTTCTGGATCAGCAACTATTACTTATAGCGTTACCAGTAATGGTTGTACAACTGCAGTAAATAAAACAGTTATAGTTTCTACTGTTCCAGCGGATTTGTTTATTGAATTTACAATGGGTTCAAAGGATAAAACAGAAGCTATTTCTACAGTGAATTGTGGAGCTGTGGGGGGAGGATCTCAAAATGATGTTGATATTTATTATACTGGTACATACAGACCAAGTGGAACAGCTACGTATCAATGGCAAGTCAGCTTCGATGGTATGGCAACTTGGGTTAATGCCCTGGGACCATCAAGCACTTTAAATCAATATGTTATGGATCCTGCTTATACTATTTATGAAAAAGTGGCTGGAATTTATTATTTTAGAGTAGTGATTACAGAGAATTATACCTATTCAGCGATAAGTGATTATCTTACTTTAACAGTTTCTGGTGGTATTGCTAATCTTACTCCGGGTACAATTACTGGAAATCAAGATTATTGTGTTTCAACAAACCCAACTGGGTTCAAAGAATCTGTTCCTGCAACAGGAGGTGATACGGCAAATAATCCCTATAAATACCAATGGCAATTTTCAACTGATAATATTAATTTTGTCGATTGTACTACTGGTACTGGTCCTACTTCTAAATTATATGATCCTCTATCAATAACTCAAACAACCTATTATCGTCGTGTCGTGTCAACAGGAAGTTGTACAGCTATTAGTAATACTATTGCTGTTGCTATTAGAGCTCCCGCACTTACTGTATCTCAAACAACATGTACTAGTGCTGGATCAATTACTGTAATAACGCCTGCTCCTGCAACCGGCGTTACTTATTATTTAACAGGTACAAATCCGGTGGTAGCTACTCAATCAAATCCAACTGGAGTATTTTCAAATTTAGCACCAGGAGTGTATACGGTTTCATATATTATTACAAGTGGTTGTTCTTCTTTGAATACAACTGTAACTATAAATGGAATCCCTCCTTTGGCTTCTGTACCTTCTGCAAGTGTCACTTTTCAACCTACTTTTTTTGTGCCAACAGGTATAATTACCGTATCACCTATTACTAGTGGATATACTTATAGTATAGATGGCATTAATTATACGAACACAACAGGTGTATTCTATTTTGTTTCACCAGGTACTTATAATGTTACTGCTATGAATGGTACAGGATGTGTACCTTCGGCAGCAACAGTTGTTACTGTTAATCCTATTCCAGGGACACCATCTAAACCAGTTATAACGGTAGTTAATCCTAATTGTTCATTAGCTACAGGAACGATAACTGTTAATGTTCAAACCATTGGTGAGTCTTATAGTTTTGATAACGGAATTACTTTTCAAGTTAGCAACGTAAAATCAGGTTTAGTTTCAGGAATTTATAATGTTATTATTAAGAGTAGTTCAGGACTAAATTCAGAGGCTACTACTACTACTATTAATTCGCAGCCCACTTTACCATTATTGCCTGTTACATCAGTAATTCAACCAACTTGCATTACACCAACAGGGACTATAACGGTAACTGCTCAAAATATTGGAGAAATGTATAGTTTTGATAATGGGATAACATTCCAATCTAGCAATTCTATATCAGGTTTGACCTCTGGAAGTTACAATGTTATTATACAAAGTAAAGAAGGATGTTATTCAACACCAAAAATTATTACAATCACTTTAACACCATCTATACCAAATATACCAGTTGTCAACGTTACTCAACCAAACTGTTTATCTTCAACTGGCACTATTGCTGTTAGTGTTCAAACCCCAGGTGAAACTTATAGTTTTGATAATGGAGTTTCATTTATATCCAACAATATCAAATCAGGTTTAATATCTGGTACTTATAATGTATATATAAAAAGTATCAGTGGATGCATCTCTTCAGTTTCAACAACTATAATTAATGCACTCCCAAGCACGCCTTCATTACCAGTTATATCAGTTATTCAACCAACATGTTCATTAGCCACAGGTTCTATTACTGTAACTGTTCAAAATGCAGGGGAATCTTATAGTTTTGATAATGGTACAACTTTTCAAAATAATAATACTATAACAGGTTTGTTACCCGGAAATTATAATGTTATTATTAAAAGTAATAGCGGATGTGTTTCTGATCCAATAAATATTCCCATTAATCCTTTAGTTACAAATACATATACAACAGACTGGGATAGTGGTTTGCCAAACGAAAATCAAAATATTATTTTTGCTAATAGTACAATAGTAAGTACTGATATTGCAGCATGTACTTGTACGGTTAATGCCGGTGTAAATGTCGTAGTTAGTTCTTTAAATACCTTGACAATTACAAATGAAGTTAACGTTTTAGGTGCCGGAACTAATGCTGGAACTTTAACTTTTGATGCCTCTTCTTCTAATTTAAATAACGCTCCCATTAGTAATTCGGGAAGTTTAGTTCAAGTGAATGATGCTGCAATAAACTCAGGAAATATTATTTATAAAAGATCGGTACCTGTAATTCACAGTACAGATTTTACCTATTGGTCTTCACCAGTTGCAGGAATGAGTTTAGCAAATTTTTCACCATTGACACCTACAAATAGATTTTATTCCTATAAAACAGCTATAACGGGTACTGGTTGGCTAAGTGAAGCTAGTACTAATACTATGACCATGGCAAAGGGATATTGCGTTTATGGGCCACAAAATTCTCCTAGTATAACATTTGGTACTTCTTTTATAGGTGTTCCATACAATGGTTTATCTGAATTAGGTATTATTGCAAATAGATACTATCTTGTTGGTAATCCTTATCCATCCGCAATTGATGCTGATGCATTTATCATTGCTAATTCAACCGTCTTAACAGGTGCATTGTATTTTTGGACTCATAATACCGATCCTGTAAATGGTCAATATATATACAATGATTATGCAAGTTACAATCTAACAGGTGGGAATGGTACAGTTAAAGGTTGTGCTTCTCCTAGTTCTTCCTCTTCAAATAATATTTTTATTAATTCAAATATTCCAAATGGTTATATTGCAGCAGGACAAGGTTTTTTTGTAGGAACTCAAATGAATCCTCCTCTCAACTCAAAAATCATTTTTAATAATAGCATGCGTGTATCAGGAACATCTCCATTACCAAATATTATTAATAATAATTCACAATTTTTCAAAACTACAGGAACCACTTCATTTAAAAATTCTAGTTCGATTGAAAAAGATCGTGTTTGGTTGAACTTATCTAATAATCAAGGTGTTTTTAAACAAGCTTTAATTGGTTATATCACTGGAGCTTCTAATGATTATGATAGTCTTTATGATGCCAAAACTTACGATTCTTTAAAGTCTGCCGATTTTTACAGTGTTCTACCAAATGCTAATCTCGTAATTCAAGGGCGTTCTTTACCATTTGATGAAAATGATACAGTACCTTTAGGATTTAGATCAAACGCTAGTGGAGATTATACGATTGCAATTGATAAAGCGGATGGTTTGCTCCTAGATAAATCTATTTTCATTGAAGATAAATTGACGAATACAGTAACTGATTTAAAAAATGGTAGTTATAATTTTACAACTGCTGCAGGAACTTTTAAAGATCGTTTTGTATTAAAATATGTAAATACTAGTAAAACTTTAGATGTTATTACAGATAAAGCAGATGGCATTATGGTTTTTTATTCAAATAATTACAATACACTAATTATACATAACAATATTTTAGAATCTACTGTAAATTCGGTTGCACTTTATAATATGGCCGGACAAAACATTTCGAATTGGGTTGTTAAAGATAATGATCAAACTAACATTCAAATTCCAATTAAAGCAATTAGTTCGGGTGTTTATATTGTCAAAGTAAAGACATCTAATGGTGAAAGCAACAAAAAAATTATAGTAAATTAATTTTTAGATACACTTTCTTAAAAAACACAAACCCATTTACTTTTTATTAAGTGAATGGGTTGTTTTTTTAACCCCTTTATCTTCTAGTACTATTCATAAATTGGATTCGTTTCATTCTTTTTTTTCTGTTATATTTCATTTTATAAAGGAACACAATTTTTTTAAAGCTCTCAATAGTCTAAATAGATGCTTATTAGTATATTTCTTTTTGATTTAAAGTCAAAAAAAAACCACCAAAATTGCTTTTGATGGTTTTGTATATTTTGTTTTCTAACTGGATTAACCCAATACATCCATTACTAATGAAGGGAATAAACCTAGAACGATATTCAAAAGAATAGAAATAACTCCTACTGCATAAAATACAAAAGGAACTTTCTGCGCTTCTTCATTAGACTCTTTTCCGTACATAGCCAATATTAATTTGAAATAATAACCAACACTTATAATGGAGTTGATTACGGCTGCGATTACAATGATTAAATAACCGGCGTGGATGGTTTGGTTAAACAATACTAATTTGGCGAAAAAACCAGCGAAAATAGGTATTCCAGCCATTGATAATAAAGCGGCTGTAAGAACGGCTGCCATCAAAGGATTACTTTTTCCTAATCCGTTGAAGTTTACAATATCTTCGTTATCCTTGTTTTTGCAAACAAATAAAATCACGGCAAAAGCAGCAATTCCGGCTAATGAATAAGCAGAAGCATAATATAATAAACTACTTGCAGAAGTTGTGATCGTTAACAAAGTCATTAACATAAAACCTGCATGCGAGATTCCGGAGAAAGCCAGCATACGTTTTACATTGGTTTGTTTTAATGCCATAATGTTACCAACAGTCATAGAAGCAATTGAGATTACAATGATGATAGTAATGAACGCATCCGAAAGATCAGCATTCATTGCGGTTAACAATTTGTATAAAGTGGCTACTGCAACAACTTTTACCAAGGTACTCATGGTCGCCGTTGTCAATGCTGGTGAACCTTCATAAACATCGGGTGCCCAAAAGTGGAAAGGAACAGCAGCAATTTTGAAAAGCATTCCAATAGTTACCAATGTAATTCCTATTGGAAACCAAGAAGGTAATTCGGCAGAACGAGACCATTCTGTAATATCAGCAATGTCAAAAGTTCCCATTGCACCGTAAATCAAACAAATTCCGAACAATATAATTCCAGAAGCAAATGATCCCATCAAGAAATATTTCATTCCAGCTTCGTTACTTTTTATACTCAATCTATTACTTGCTGCAAGGATATATAGGGAGATAGACAATATTTCGATTCCTAAAAAGAACATGGCTAAGTTTCCAAAAGAGACCATAGAAATAGCACCAGCTAACATAAATATTTTTATAGCAATAAAATCCGAGATTTTGGTTTGGTGATCTTCGTAGAAATCATGGCTCAAAGCAACCAAGAATATTGTTAAAATAATAAACAATGCTGAAAATGTGGAAGAGAATTTACTCACCACTATCATATTATTATAGTAACTTCCTGGAGAATTAAATTCTGATACGGTTAATCCAAGAACGGCTAATAATCCAATAATGGTTACTGGAACAATTGCTTTTCTGAAGTTTAGAATTTCAAATAAAAGGCATAAAACACCTAATCCTGTTATAGCTATTAATGTATTCATTTTTTGATTTGACTTAGTTAAATCTATTTACTTGTGTTAAAATATTTTCGATACTTGGTGTGATCAAATCGATAATTGGTTTTGGATACATCCCAAAAACAAACAAAACTGCAATGATAAGTACCAAAGATAATCCTTCGTTAAAGGTAACATCATTGAAAACTTTTGCATTGGTTTCGCCTAGCATTACGTGTTGAAACATTTTCAACATATAGTAAGCTCCAAGAATTATTGTTGTTCCACCTAAAATAGCAAAGCCAATATTGATTTGAGAAAGGCTGTATAAAACAGTAAACTCTCCCACAAAGTTGAAGGTTGATGGCAACGCAACCG